>JAIROQ010000125.1 GCA_031257455.1 Prevotellaceae bacterium
GGTGGCCGAAGTTACTTTTGCAGGGATGCGCGTACCGTGCTGGGGGACTTAGTAGCCATTGAACAACACGCCCTCCAAACCTTATTACCTTATTAAATACGGAATAAGATAATAATGCACGCACATAGAATATTCCAAGCAATTTTTCCAACAAACGTTTTTCCCGTCAGGGAAAATAGTTCAATAGAAAAAAGCATCCGTCCTGTTCCAAAACCTCGTAGCGATTTCCTGCTATCCGGATGCGACCATTTGAAATGCACCCTTTGTTAATATAAACATTTGTTTATCCGTAAAAAATTGTATATTTGCGAAAACAAATATGATTACTACAGAAACGCTAACACTAAAAAACGCCTATGAAAAATCCGGAAAAAACAAATAACAACCCGCCGGTAAACGCTTCCGTGGCGGGAAAAGTCCCATCAAGCGAAAATATTCAAGAGCTATATGCATATGTTCAAAGTTCGCTAACCTTTATTGAAACAAAGAATGGCGTTGTGGTCGCGCTATTGGGCGGGTTGATTGCCGCTATTTTATCGTTTTCAATGGAACGCGGCAATAATTTATGGCTGTATCTTTCGACCATTCCATCGGTTATAGCGTCTATTCCTTTGCTGCTTTCATTTTACCCCCTAAAACCCCACAGGCAAAAAAGTGAAATAAAGCAGGAAGACCGTAAAAACAAGTATCTGTTCCGGTGCGAAAATATCGCAAAACTATCCAAAGACGAATTAGCGCATCTTTTAATGGGAGAGATAGGCGAGCAAAAAATCGAATATATCCACCGCGCGTCAAAGACAATTGCACGGAAGTACCGATTATCGCGTATTGCTATAAAATTGCTATTTGGGTCGTATATTGCTTATGCCATTATTTTGGCTATCGCAAAGTTAATTTGTACATAAATGCTCCTTATGGCTGTAACCTTTAAAAACAAAATAATATGAAAAAACAAAAAAAACCGTCCGAAATATACCGCAATGCCTTGGCGGTGTATTTAAATCTGGCCACCGACAATGTGGATACATGGCTAAAAAAATTACTCCCCGATGTTCCGGACGCTATCCAAAGATTAAAAGGTGAAAACAATGTCGAACAGCAAATGCGGATTTTCAATTCCGCTACTTCGCATTTTTTCTTCCTGCAATGGATGTATAACCGGCGGAATTACTTTGCAAAACCAAACGATGAAACGACCATTGCCGGGAATTACAAAAAGTTGACCACTTGGATAGGACTGCTGTATGACCTGCGGAATTACTGGTCGCACACCGACCATGAGGCCATTCTTTTAGAAGGAAATTTACTAAAAGAAATAAACGAGCTGTTGCTCGAACTGTATTTACAGGCGTGTGCCGAATCCAAAACAAAAATACCCGACCATTACAAAAGTACGGAAGGTATCAACTTGGTTATAAAAAACAAAACAGACGATGTGTACACTATAGAAAAGGTAACCCAAGAGATGAGTTTTACAGGCATTGTGTTTTACGCCTGTTTGTTTTTAGACGGCCGGCAAATCAACGATTTCCTCGAAAGCATGGAGCAAAGTAATTATTCCTTTGATGAGTTGAACGCCCGTATGGAGCACCGCAAAAAGCATCCGTATATGCGCTACCCGGATAATTTAACTTCAAAGACCAAACATTTTCTCTATGCGCGCGATGTATATAAATATTGGCAGTTGCGCGGACACAGGGCAACCATTACAGTAGATGCGAGTTTGGAGGCAAAAGAGCAATGTTTCGGCATATTGGAATACCTGAAGCGTTGCCCGAAAGAAGCCTTGGAACTGTCGGGTTGGAATGAAGAGGAAAATAAAACCGTTGTTATTGACAACCGTGAATATGGAGTCCGTGAAAAAGACAAATTCTTCGATTGGGCGCTTGCTTATTGGGATGAAGAAATGGAGCGCTTGGGCATAGCCGGTTGGCAATGGGCGCGCCACCAGACGACCGAAGAAATACAAGAAGCCAAGAACATTTTGGAACAGAAAGCCAAAGAAGCAGGGCGTCCCTATCATTTTCCGCGTTACCAAAAGGTGGTATTCGATATTCCCCAAAACCCGGAAGAACGTACGAATTACCGCAACGATGAACATGGATTTACCTATTTCCTGCTCAAAGATGATAATAGCGATAAAGCCACCCAAGCCATGTTCCGTTATAAACGCCGTGATGATAAAACGGTCATTGGGTTGATGAACGGCCGGTTGCTGTGTTCTGTGCTGGAGTGGTATTTTTATACATTCCCGGTAAACCAAAAAACAGGGAACAGGAACGAGTTTTGGATGAAATTTTTCCATGCCTGTTTCAAGCATATTGAAAATACGCAGCGTGCAGCCAAGCCCAAAGCAAATGTCAGCAAAGAACAGGTGAAAAAGCGCATTGATTTTTTGAGAGAAAAATATAGCGCGGAAGCAGACCAGACACACCAAAAATTGCAATTTATTTTAGACACGTGGAATCAAATCATTTCTTACGGGCGTACTACCAATATGGAACATGCCGGCAATCACAAGGACCGGTTGGGCGCTAAAAACGGGTATCAGGAGCTGCTCCGCTACCTGTCATTGATGTCGAATAACATGGAAGATACGCGCAAGCTGGCGCATGGCAGTCTGGTTAGGATTTTGGAACAATTGGGAATGTCGAAATCGAAAGAATCTTACTTCACTGCTATCAATAAGGCTTTTTCCCAATGCAAAATCACAAACAGCCCGTTCCCGCTAAGGAAAATGGAAACCATAGAGGAATATTTGAATTTATGCAGGCAATACCGGGAAACAATGTTGAAGAAATTTGAAGAACGGCTGGCGGCAGCATTTAATGCGGACGACTGGCGACCGGCTTATGAAATGCGCTGGTTGGGTTTGAGCGATGCCCGCACTCAACAAGCCGCTCAACACACTTCGCCGGCAGCCGGCAAAACGCCGCTTCAAACGAATATCGTGAATGTAGATAATGGCTCTTATCCCGCTGTCGGCTTGCCGCGCGATGTGCGCCATTTGAGAGAAGAAGGATGGCAAAATTATTTGCAAACCCTGAATAAGGGTAATGTGGAAAAAATACATCTGCAAATATACCCTTCGCCCAATAATTGCACGCTGTTGATACCTGCATTTTACGAAAATGCCACCTATGAAAAATCCGTCAAATACTTCGGCAGCATCCGCGACCATAAGCGATTGTATTTAATTCGCCGGCAAGACACGGTTATTTCGCATATTGCCTATAAAAAATGGCAGAGCGCCACAGGACAAACGCCGCAGGGTTTAACCCTGCAAGATATGGATTACCAAAGTCAGGCATTTGACTTACCGGTGAGCGGAATATTCATACGCTTTTACTACCGCTATTTCAAACAAAACCGCTACCAGCTCCCGCCGAAGCTAACCGAGAAAATAAGCGCTCTATTGAAAAATAGAGGCATTGTGCGGGAAGGCGCAGCTATAGATTTTAATTCCATGAAGCTCAGGGATAAATCCATATTAACGCATGAAGAGCAGTTGCAAAAATTACTATCAAAAAAAGAGCTGGAAGAATTGCCTGCCGACCAACAGGAAGCATTGCGGAAAGAGCGTTTTGAGCGAATGAACCCGCTCATTTTTTATCCTTCTCCTGAAAAAGGTAAGTTTTACTTTGATGAAATTTTGCAAGGCTACCTTATTTGCCGCCGTGCCATTATGGATAAAATTCACCAGTTGGAAGAAAAATACAAAGTACGCCGGAAAGAAGGGGAATGCTATACTGATTTCAATACGTATGCCCACAGTTTGGCGGAAAAAGGATATATTGACAAAAAGAAGGGAGAACCGGATAAGCTGATAGCCATTCGCAATGCCGCTTTTCACGGCGATATTCCGCCCGAAGAGTACATACCGCAAGAGTTGGTAAAGAACGTAAAAAACAATCCTGGTAAACTATATTTCGATTATTTCGGCGAAGGAATGGCGCTTATAGAAAAATTGCCATCGTTCCCCAAGCAAAACAATGCAAAAAGGGTCATACAAAACAAGCATAAACGATTTTAAAACAGGTAAAAATCAGCTACTGGCAACGCCTGTATTTTGACAGGTAATCACAGTGCATTAGGGTGAATACCGTCAGACTTTGCAGCTGGTAATGCCTGTATTTTGGCAGGTAATCACAGC
>JAIROQ010000185.1 GCA_031257455.1 Prevotellaceae bacterium
TTAAAAATAAAAAAATTATGAGAACAATCTTCTTTCTTTTCGCAATGCTTACGAGCGTGGCAGCAAACGCCGCCGTAACGGTTACGCCGCTCAGTACGGATTATGCCACAAAAAAAGTAACCTTCAAAGTGGCATGGACGAACTCGCCCACTGCGCCATATAATAACCGCGTATGGATATGGATAGACTTTTGTCCAATAAGCGGTGTAACGCCCCAAAACTTTTCAACAGCTACTATTACCAGCCCTGCTAAAACAGGCGGGAATGGTACGATTACTAATGCAACGGCACGTGGCTTTTTTATAGAATATAATACAACCAACGCCGGCACGACTGTTACTGCCACATTAAGCAATGCGCCTACCGGTAAATTCAATTGGTGCGTCTACGGCAGCGATTACCCGCCGAATGTAACGTTTGATAAAGGAACGTACACTTTTAAGGGAACCACTGATTTTGTAGTGAGCAATCCTGCGCAGACCATCACTACTAAAACCGTAGCAAAAACAAATTTAACCGTTACTTCATCAACTACGTTTACCGATGCAACCGGTTATCCCGGTATAGGAAGCCTTTATTGCCCCTACACCGGCAGCGATTTATATATGGACGCCACGCACCTTTGCCGACAACGCACCAGCGGCGCAAAGAATTGGGAAGCCTATATAAAAGACACGCGGGACAGTGAACTGTACAGAATTGTATATATGCCCGACAATAAATGGTGGTTGGCGCAGAATGTGAAATTAGCAAGCTATGGTGGTTCTGCGGTAGGTTCTGCTATTAGCGGCTGCACAAAAGATGAATGTGGTAGATGTTATACATGGGCGCAGGCTTATGCTTCGTATAACAGCGATACATACGGTAGCAGTGGTAATGTACAGGGCATTTGTCCTCTTGGTTGGTTATTACCGGTTACATCAAATTATGAGGCAATAGTCACGGCTATAGGCTCGATTGCTGCTACACTGGCTGCTTTAAGAGCATTAAATGCGACTTGTACACCGAAATATGATACTTATGGTTTCGCTGAAATCATAGGGGTGCAAGATTGCGTGGATAATGGTGGATATAGTGCATGGTATACTAATGACTATTATCGCGATAATGGGTTTGTGTTGGATTGGAATAATTATGGTTCAGCGAGGTTATGTGGTAACTTGTACTGGAAACATACGTACAGTACTAATACGGTACTCATCCGCTGTTTCCGCCAACTGTAATTTTAACCAAATAATATAGTAATATGGAAGTAAAAATCCTGCTTCCTAAAATCATTGTGTCCTATTCCCCTTAAGCTTTCATCGCGCAACCTTCCCGCAGGGCTTCGGATGACTTGCGTAACGTTACGCAACGGTACTGAAGGCATATAATTTCCATAGTAGTGGTTAGTGATTAGTCGCGACAGGCGCAGTGGCGTCAGCCAAATCTGTAAATCCGTAAATCTGTAAATCCGTAAATTATTCCTAATTCTTAATTCCTAATTCCCAATTCCTAATTCTCTCCGCCACCTGTTCCATCAACCATTTCGGCGTGGAAGTGGCGCCGCAGATGCCTACAGAGCGGCAGCCTTTGAACCAGCTTGCTTGTATTTCACCGGCGTCTTCAACGAAGTAACTGCGCGGATTTGCCGCTTTACAGGCATCGAACAATACTTTGCCGTTGGAACTTTTGCGACCGCTTACGAAAAGAATTACGTCATGCCGGTGCGCAAAATTTTCCAAATGCGGTTGGTGGCCTGCCACCTGTCCGCAAATAGTATTGTGCGTTTCCAACGGGACGCCGGCAAACATGCGCGCCTTCATGGCCGCACATAAGCGTTCAAATTCCTGCGGGCTTTTGGTCGTTTGCGAAAATAAACACACCGGACGTGAAAAATCAACGGCAGACAACTGTTGTTCGTTTTCAATGACCAAGGCGTCGCCGCCTACTTGCCCCACCAATCCATTGACTTCGGCATGTCCGCGCTTGCCGAAAATCACCAATTGCCCTTGGCGCATTTTCATTTTTTCGTAGCATGCTTTGATGCGTTGTTGTAATTTCAGCACCACCGGACAGGTACAGTCAATTACGTGGAGTTGCTGTTGCCGGGCTGCTGCATAGGTTTCCGGCGGTTCGCCATGTGCGCGGATAAGCATTTTTGTGTTGTGCAAAGCGGTTATACTGCTATGGCTTACTACGCGCAGTCCTTTTCGTTTCAGGCGTTCCAGTTCTTTGTCGTTATGTACGATTTCGCCTAATGAAAAAAGCTCGCCGCCGGCGTCCAGTGTCTTTTCGGCTGTTTGAATTGCCCGGATGACCCCGTAGCAAAAACCGGATTTATCGTCAATCTCAATAATCATCCATACGAATTTTTGCGAACTGTTGCAAGAACCATTCCATTTGTTGTTCCGGCGTGAGGCGGCTATTATCCAGCAGCAATGCGCCGGGCGCTTTGCGCAGCGGCGCTACGGCGCGGTGTTCGTCTTCGTAGTCGCGGTGTTTTACATTTTCCAAAATTTCTTCAAAAGACACATCGCTGCCTTTTTCTTTCATCTCCTTGTATCGCCGTTCGGCACGGACTTGCGGGTCGGCAGTCATGTAAATTTTCAACTCGGCTTGCGGAAAAACCACCGTGCCGATGTCGCGTCCATCCATTACAATGCCTTTATGCACGCCCATTTCCTGCTGCAAGTGTACCATTCGCTCGCGCACTTCGGGAATAGCGCTCACGCGGCTTACGTACTGCGACACATTAAAGCTGCGAATTTCCCGCTCTACATTTTTCCCGTTCAGGTACGTATCGCTCGCGCCTTTCTCTTTATTATAGCGGAAAGTAATGTTAATAGCCGGCAGATGCGCCACAATTTCTTTTTCCGATACCTCGCCCTGTTCACTGATGAACTGTTGCTGCAATGCATACAGCGTAACGGAACGATACATCGCGCCGGTATCCACATACACATAGCCAAGTTTTACCGCAATGGCTTTGGCAAAAGTACTTTTTCCGGTGGACGAATGTCCGTCAATAGCCACAATAATTTTCCGCATGTTCAAATCCTATTTCAGTACAAACTTACAACTTTTTCGTTAAAATAACGTATCTTTGTTGTGCTGTTTATAAAAAAGCGTATAATTTTTTGCCATGAAAATTCTGATTGTGGACGATGAAAAAAGTATCCGTCATACATTGAAGGATATTTTAGAATACGAAAAATACGAAGTGGTGACTGCCGAAAACGGCGAAGACGCTTTGAAAATCGCCGGCAGCGCTACTTTTGACATGGTATTCTGCGATATCAAAATGGAGGGCATGGACGGCATAGAGACGCTGGAAAAACTGCAAACCTCGCAACCTGATTTGCCGGTAGTGATGATTTCGGGACACGGTACTATTGACACGGCTGTGGAGGCTATCAAAAAAGGCGCTTACGATTTTATCGAAAAACCGTTAGACCTTAACCGCGTACTTATCGCGGTACGCAACGCCATCGAAAAAACCGGACTGGTGAAGGAAACAAAAACGCTGAAACGGAAAATCACCAAAACGCCTGAAATCATTGGCAAGTCGAAAGCGATGGAAAAAATCAGAGAGATGATTGACCGGGTAGCGCCTACCGATGCACGGGTACTGATAACGGGCGGCAACGGCACCGGAAAGGAATTGGTAGCGCGTTGGCTGCATGAAAAAAGCAACCGTTCCGCAGGCGCATTCGTGGAAGTCAATTGCGCCGCCATTCCGGGCGAACTTATCGAAAGCGAACTGTTCGGCCATGAAAAAGGCTCGTTCACGTCCGCCGTGAAGCAGCACAAAGGAAAATTCGAGCAGGCCGATGGCGGTACATTGTTCCTGGACGAAATAGGCGATATGAGCCAAGCCGCGCAGGCAAAGGTATTGCGCGTGTTGCAGGAAAACAAAATCACCCGTGTGGGCAGCGACAAAGACAGTATAGTCGATGTGCGCGTGATAGCGGCTACCAATAAAAACCTGCAAGAAGAGATTGCGCAGGGACGGTTTCGCGAAGACCTTTATCATCGTTTAAGCGTTATCATCATTCACGTGCCGGCCTTGTCCGAACACAAAGAGGACATCCCGCTGCTCGCCGGCCATTTCATTACGCAAATCTGTAATGATTCCGGCGTCAGCCGGCCGGAAATAACGCCGGCCGCGCTGGAACAATTGCAAAAACAAACATGGACGGGAAATATCCGTGAATTTCGCAACGTGATAGAACGCCTGATAATCCTCGCCGGAAAAACCATTACGGATAAAGACGTCTGTTTGTATGCTAATCCGAATAAATAATTTTAAATATATAAAGCAATGAAAAAGATTTTCACTTTATGCACTGTCGCCGCTTTGTTTCTTTGCATGGCAGCCCAAGCCCAGCCCGGTAATACGCCGGAACAGCGCGCAAAAAAATTAACCCGCCAGATGAACAAAACTTTAAATTTGAGTAAAACACAAAAGAAAAAAGTGGCAGAAATCAATTTAACCTACATTCGAAAGCAGGAGGAATTAAAGATAAGGCAAGAAGAAGGAATAAGCATCGACCAGTATCATCAAGACCTTTTGCTGCTGATTGCCGAACGGAATCACGAACTGAAAGAAGCATTATCCACTTCCCAGTACAATACCTATATGGAGTACGATAATGCGACCAAGAAAATGTTACAGCAGGAAAAAAAGAGACAACGGCAGGACGCAAAAGAGAAATGAGCTTTCTGCTCAAATTATTTTATCAATATCTTTCTTGAGTTCCGGTAGATTGTTGATGATAATAGCCGGATTATTCGCTACAGTTTTTTTATCACGATTTTGTTGCCCGGATAAATTTTTGCATTCTTCGTAAGGCCGTTTATTTGCATGATATCGTAGAAAGTTACATCGTCATATAATTGCGAGATGCTCCACAGGTTTTCTCCTTTTTTTACCGTATGCACCAACGCTTTTCCTTCAGTAATGGCGCGTGCAGGTTTAGCAGAAGCCACAGCAGCGGTTGCCTTTTTTGCTTTTGCATTCACTACTAATTTTTGCCCGGCATTGATGCGCGTGCTTTCGCCGATATCGTTCCAATATTGCAAATCGGAAATTTTTACGCCGTACCTCAGGGCGATAGAACTAAGCGTTTCCCCTTTTCTTACCCGGTGGATAGTGCGCCCGCCGACGGTTGTAGCAGCTCCCCGTTGCGCAATTTGTTTAATAATATTCGGATTAAAATATACGCTGTCTTTATAGGCGTAAATTTCTTTTTCTTTTTCGGCAAACAAGCCCGTGTATTCAAACGGAACGCGCAGCACATAGGGCGCCGAAGTTCCCGGTATAATGTCGTGCAGGTATTGCGGGTTAAAGTCGCGCAGTTCATCTATCGGAATGCCGACCACGTCCGATATTTGTTCAAAATGCAGCATTTTATTTATTATAAATGTATCTACCTGCGCGGGCATATTCACTTGCTTCGGGCGGAGATTATGCTCTTTGTAATATTCCAGCAAATAACCTGCGCCCACAAATAACGGCACATAGCCGCGTGTTTCGCGCGGCAGGTAAGGGTAGATGTCCCAGTAATCGCTTTTGCCCCCGGAACGCCGGATAGCCTTGCGCACATTGCCGTCCCCGCAATTGTAAGCGGCAATAGCCAGCGACCAGTCGCCGAAAATATTGTACAAATCTTTCAAATACCTTGCAGCTGCGTGTGTCGCTTCCACCGGGTCTAAGCGTTCATCAACAAACGAATTTATTTTAAGGTTATACCGCAACGCAGTCGGATACATGAATTGCCACATTCCTTTTGCCTTGGCGCGCGAAACGGCACGCGGGTTCAGCGCCGATTCAATAATAGCCATAGCCCGCAATTCCAGCGGCAATTCATACATGTCTAAAATTTCTTCGATTATCGGGAGATAATAATGCGCAAGCCCCAAAATCATTTCCGATTTTTCGGGGTCTTTTTGCGTATAGGCAATAATACAGCGGCGCACCACATCGTTATACGGCAAATCAATAATTGTCGGCATGCGCCTGAGCCGCTCGACATATACGGAATCCGGCAAATCGGCCTGTTGCCGGTCTTCTTCAATATCGACAAGTATTTCCGATGTATCCCGCAACGCACGTTGCAGATACCAGATGGAAAGCAAGCTGTCCAGATTTTTATTGATATTAAAATCTAAAATTTCTTCATCGTTGTCTGCCTCCCGGTTTTCTATATTAACAATGGTGTCGCCGGACGCTTTTGTGATATGCGACTGCGCATAGCCCGCCGCAAGCGAAGAAAAGAAAAGAGAAACGAAAATGATTTTTTTCATAACCGTAAAATTTTAAAACGTAATTTGTAATTGCATGCCTATAGCCGGTTGCCCATTGGATGCATAGGCGTCATAATTTAATAATGCCGGATGTATGCGGAATGAAAGATTATCGGTTACATCAAAATCTTTCAAGTGCGCAAATACATTCGCATCAACAATGTTCAATACATACACCAGTACGGTAAACAGGATAGCATAGTCGCGGCTGCGGCGATAACTGTCGCGGTAATATTTAAGATTGGCGTCCGTGTACCGGCCGTTGAACTCATCCACCGTATCCGGGTCGTCATCCCTCAAAATGTCATACGCCCTGCGGTAGCGGTTATATTGTTGGTTATTGAAATCAATTAAATAACCTGTGAAAGCCAGCCCGCCGTAGATAATCGGAAGTTTCCAGTATTCGCCGTTATAAATCTGCCCCAGTCCCGGCAGCATGGTGGAATAAAGCGTTGCACGCGCCGGCAGCACGTCTTTTGTCGTATTGTAGGATACTACGCCATCCAGTAAACTGCTCCAGTAAACGGCTGCCGCGCCAATATAGAACCATGCGCTTTGCTTGCGGAAATGTTCTTCTCCTGTTTTTTTATACTGGTTGTGGCTATGGACGCCGGCGCCAATAAGTCCGCCTATTCCGCCCCACACTACCGGAATTTTCCAGTAATCGCGGTTATAGGCTTGCGAATAGCCGGGCAGCAACAGCGAAGCCGTCCACACTTTGGTAATCGTCAATGAATCCCTGCCGGTAAGCCCGTACCAATAATTTTTACCGGGTTCCCGCGTGCCGGGTTCTTGCGCCTGTGCCAACGAAAGCCCGCTGAAACCGGCCAAAAGAAATATAATTAAGAAAGTTTTTTTTATGTCCACGAAATTCACCAAAGATTATTACGAACTGCTGTATCCGTATATTTCCTAACCGTTAAAATTATTTAATTTGGTTAAAAACCCATTCATTTCTTCCTCGTTCTGGAAAGGAATGGTGATGCTGCCATTGCCTTTATTATTATGTTTGATAGCGATGGTCACATTAAAACAACGTTTCATGGCTTCCTTTAATTCGCTATCCATACCGGCCGATATGGCTTCTTCCGGTTGTTTTTTTATTTCTTTCGGTTGCGTCATTTTCTTTACCAATTCTTCTACTTGCCGCACCGACAGTCCTTCGTCCACTGTTTTGCGAAGTACTTTGATTTGGCTTTTGTTGTCCGGAATACCGGCAATGGCGCGTGCATGTCCCATCGTGATGCTGTTCTCGCGAATGGCGGCCTGCACTTCCGCCGGCTGTTGCAACAGGCGCAAATAATTGGTCACGGTCGAACGCTTTTTACCGACACGCTCGCTCAGTTCTTCCTGCGTCAGGCTGCCTTCTTCCATGAGGCGTTGATAGGTAAAGGCTATTTCGAGCGCGTTCAAATCTTCGCGTTGTATATTTTCAACCAATGCGCATATCAGCACGTCTTTTTCTTCGTCATCTCCGGCGCGGACAAATACCGGTATCGTTTCCAGACCCGCCATGCGTGCGGCGCGGTAACGCCGTTCGCCGCTGATGATTTGAAATTTCCCGTTCCTGATTTCGCGTACGGTGACAGGTTGTATGATGCCCAGATTTTTTATTGACGCCGATAACTCCTGTAAGGCGTCCTCATCAAAATGTTTGCGGGGCTGGTGGGGATTAGGTTCTATGGCTTCAATCGCTATTTCCGATCCGCCGCTGAAAGCCGGCGTTTCGACAACGTGCGCTCTTGGTTCGCGCGGCGCAACAGGTTCTGCATCCCCCAGCAAAGCGCCTATGCCTTTTCCTAATGCCTGTCTTTGGTTTTTTGCCATGTTCACTTGGTATTTATCCGGTAATTATTCCGGACGATTAGTGTTTTCGTTCTTTTTCAAAATTTCTTTGGATAAATTCAGATAATTGTTTGCGCCGATGGAAGCGGCGTCATAAAGGATAACAGGCTTCCCGAACGATGGCGACTCGCTTAATTTTACGTTGCGCTGGATAACGGTTTGAAATACCATGTCGGGAAAATGGCGGCGCACTTCATCGACCACCTGGTTGGCCAGCCGCAGGCGCGCATCATACATGGTCAGCAAAAAGCCTTCGATAGCTAATTCGGGATTTAAACGCGTCTGTACTATTTTTACCGTATTCAACAATTTGCCGAGCCCTTCCAGCGCAAAAAATTCACACTGCACCGGAATAATAACCGAATCGGCGGCAGTCAGGGCATTCACTGTAATCAAGCCCAGCGAGGGCGAACAGTCGATGATAATATAATCATAATCGGCCGCTATTTTTTTCAATACGGTTTTCAAGACCTTTTCACGGTTGGAAAGCTGGAGCATTTCTATTTCTGCGCCTACCAAATCAATGTGCGAAGGAATCAGTTGCAGTCCTTTGATTTCAGTATCCAGCAAGGCATTTGCCGCTTCGGAGGAACCAATCAAACATTCGTATATCGTATCGCCGGCAATGGTTTTGGTATCGAAGCCCAAGCCGGAGGTGGCATTGGCCTGCGGGTCGGCGTCAATCAGCAGTACCTTCTTTTCGAGGACGGCCAGTCCGGCAGCCAGATTGATAGCGGTGGTTGTTTTTCCCACCCCGCCTTTCTGGTTCGCAATAGCTATTATTTTTCCCATAACTCAAATGTATAATGGTATAATTTGCAAAAGTAACAAAAATATTTGAAATAGCCCGTTTCCTGTCTTCGGGGAGGGTGCGGGTAGATTCAAGTACCAAATGCAACTTTATTAATCAACGCATCGGCAAATATTTTGTAAGGTGCGTCAAAGTTAAGTAATTTTCTTGGTCTACGGTTAATTTTATATTGGAATTGTAA
>JAIROQ010000077.1 GCA_031257455.1 Prevotellaceae bacterium
TAAAATGTGCGCCGGTAGCCTCATTCAATGAGCCTTTCCACCAACTGTCCAAGCGTTTCCGGTGCAACGGGTATTTCAATCCGGTGGCAGAAACTTTTGCAGACGGCGTAAGCGAAAAAATGGAAACCTGTTGCCCTGCCGTGCTTTCCAACGTACTTGTTTTCGTAATCGCCACAAATGTTCCATAGTTGGTAATCATTTCCACGCGGCATTCGGCAGCATAGTCTGCCAGCAGCGATATATTCGCAATGGTGTGGTCTTCGCGCAGACCGCCGGCGCCAAGGATTTTCAGCTGTGTAGCGCCATGCTGCAGGCAAAACTCTACAGCCTTTGTCAAATCATTTGTTTCCTCAGACGTCATGCAATATAGCCGTCCGGCAAAACGTGTTTTCAGTTCGTCTGGCAGACTGTCCAAATCGCCGACAATATAATCGGGCGTCCTGCCGTGTGCATATAATTTTTCCGCTGCGCCATCGCAACATATAACCGCATCCGCTGATTTCAATACTTGCAGCGGCGTTGTATGTGCCGGAAATTCACCATCGGCTAAAATAACCACATTTGATTTTTTTTCGTACATTTGCGCACAAATTTAAGAAAATAAATTTTATTGACCATTCGCAAATTTATGCAACTCGAACAACCAGCTTCTCTCATTTTGGAAAACGGAACGGTGTTTCATGGCAAAGCTTTCGGCAGCGGCACGGCGTCAGCCGGCGAGGTAGTATTCAACACCGCCATGGTGGGCTATCCCGAAAGTCTTACCGACCCTTCCTATATCGGGCAAATTTTAACGATTACCTATCCGATAGTGGGAAATTACGGCGTACCGGACAACAAAATTACTCATCATCTCTCGTCAAATTACGAAAGCGAACAAATTCATGTGAAGGGGTTAGTGGTGTCCGACTACACGCATAAACACAGCCACTGGAGCGCACAGAAGAGTTTGCACGAGTGGTTGGAAGAAAATGCAATTCCCGGTATTTACGGCGTTGATACGCGCGAGCTGACAAAGATACTGCGCGAAAAAGGCTCGATGCTGGGAAAAATCGTACACGAAAATAATACCATTGACTTTGAAAATCCCGATACCGAAAACTTGGTTGCCAAAGCCAGTTGCCGCGAAGTAATCACTTATGAAGGGAACGGCAAAAAAGTTGTTTTGGTCGATTGCGGCGTAAAGCACAATATTCTCCGTTGCCTGCAACGGCGCGGTGTTACGATAATCCGTGTACCGTGGGATTACGATTTTCATACGCTCGACTACGATGGATTATTTATCACCAATGGTCCCGGAAACCCCGCCCATTGTGGCGTAGCGGTTGAACATATCCGCAAGGCATTGGACGGCGACAAGCCGATTTTCGGAATTTGTATGGGCAACCAGTTACTCGCTATCGCCGGCGGCGCGACAACTTATAAAATGAAATACGGACACCGTAGCCACAACCAACCGGTGCAGATGGCCGGCACTAAACGTTGTTTCGTTACTTCGCAAAACCACGGCTATGCTGTAGATACAACGACTTTGGGGAAAGATTGGAAACCGCTTTTCGTAAACATGAACGACCATACCAATGAAGGCATCCAGCATGAGCAGAAACCGTTTTTCTCGGCGCAGTTTCACCCTGAAGCCACTAGCGGGCCTACGGATACGGAATTTTTATTCGATGATTTTGTACGTCTCCTTTAGTGATTGCAAACCATGATTTCGGAAAAAATAAAGAAAAATATTTCGACCGTTTTTCAGCCGAAACTTTTTATCCTGATTAAAAACAGGCAATATAACAAACAAACTTTTTTTGCGGATTTGGTAGCCGGTATTGTCGTAGGGATTGTCGCCATTCCGCTGGCTATTGCATTTGGTATCGCTTCCGGCGTATCGCCGCAACAGGGATTGATTACCGCTATCATTGCCGGATTTTTAATTTCATTTCTGGGTGGCACGCACACGTTGATTGGCGGGCCTACCGGCGCTTTTATGATTATTGTCGCGGGCATTGTCGCTGATTTCGGTATCAACGGCTTGTGGATTGCTACCGTCATGGCGGGCGTGATGCTAATAATCATGGGGCTTTTGCGATTGGGAAGCGTAATAAAATTTATTCCCTATCCTATTATTGTCGGATTTACCAGCGGTATTGCCGTTGTTATTTTTTCCACGCAAATCAAAGACTTTCTCGGCTTATCCATAGATGCCGTGCCTTCGGAATTTATCAATAAATGGGGAACTTTTTTTCAACACCTTGATACTATCAATCCCTGGGCATTGGGCTTAGGCGCATTGACGGTAGTAACGATTATCATTTTCCCGCATATTACCAAACGCATTCCCGGCTCATTGGTAGCCATTATCATCACCACGCTGCTGGTGTTTTTCTTAGAACTTCCGGTAGATACTATCGGCAGCCGCTTTCCGGGCTTATCCGAAGGCGCGTCCATTCCCGAACCGCACAGCATAGCGATAGACGCCAAAGCCGTCCGGCTATTGCTGCAACCGGCATTCACCATTGCCCTGCTGGGTGCTATTGAATCCCTGCTTGCGGCTATGGTGGCTGACGGCGTAACCGGAAAACGGCATCACTCCAATACGGAACTTATTGCACAGGGAGCGGCAAATATAATTACCCCGTTGTTTGGCGGTATTCCCGCTACCGGCGCCATTGCCCGCACCATGACTAATATCAATAACGGCGGAAAAACGCCGGTAGCGGGCGTCATTCACGCCGTTATTCTGGTATTGATTTTTCTCTTCCTGATGCCGCTGGCGGTGCATATTCCGCTGGCCTGTCTGGCGGGGATACTGGTGATGGTGGCCTACAACATGAGTGAATGGCGTTCATTCAAGGCGTTGTTCAATAATCCGAAAACAGATATTGCCGTGTTGTTGCTTACTTTCGGGCTTACCGTATTTTTCGACTTGACCATTGCTATTGAAATCGGCCTGCTGATGGCGGTAATCCTTTTCCTGAAACGGGTAACGGAAACATCCAGCATTTCCGTTATCGAAAATGAAGTACGCGCCTCCGAAAACGATGAAGATACTACCGCCGAAGTACTGGATATACCGCCGGACACGGAAGTATATGAAATCAACGGGCCTTTCTTCTTCGGCATCGCCAATAAGTTTGACGAAGTGGAAGGCCGCTTCACGCGCAAACGCCCGAAAATACGTATTGTCCGTATGCGCAAAGTGCCGTTCATTGATTCCACCGGATTGCACAACCTGCACAACCTTTGGAGACGCTCCGAAAAAGAAAAGATACAACTTATCTTGTCCGGCGTTAATGACGGTGTGCGTCAAACCATAGAAAAATCGGGATTTGCAGACGAACTGGGTCGCGAATTTATATGCAGCCATATCAATGAAGCATTGCAAAAAGCCCACGTTATTGCGGCTAAAACAACCGGTTGAAAAATTTAACACTTTTTAATAATATGTATAATATTCTGAGAACAAAGAAATAAGAAATGAAAGAAATTACAATATCAGGAACTTTCCTTTTTTTTTTTTTTAATTCATTAAAATTTTATACCTTTGTTTCCATTAAATCAACTTAGTTTTAAGTAAAAGCATTATGATAAAACGTTACGCTTCCCTTTTGATCATAACATTTGTGTCATGGATGGTATGTACAGCACAAATAGGCAATCCGAGCGAATTAGTCGGCCAGTCTGATATTCATAACCCGATAAAATTTGCCATGCCTATTTTAATTGTTGCGCCCGATGCCCGCGCCGGCGGCCTGGGGGATATTGGCGTTGCGACTACGCCGACTGCCAATGCGCAGAATTGGAATGCCGCAAAATATACTTTCATTGAATCGGAAGGCGGCGCCGGTCTTTCCTATATTCCCTGGTTGCGCAATGTGGGTGCAAGCAATATCAATCTGCTTTACTTGACCGGTTATTACAAATTCGATAACAGAAATTCCATTGCCGCCGGATTGCGTTATTTTTCGGTCGGAAGTTTGGAATTTAGAAACAGCGCCAACCAGTACCTCCAAACAAGCAACCCGAATGAATGGGCATTGGATTTCTCGTATGCCCGCCTGCTTGGCGAAGATTTTTCCATGTCTTTAACGGCGCGTTTTCTCCGTTCCGACCTCGCCGGCGGTTATCAAGACGACAGGAATGTGCGCTCGAAACCGGCCAATGCCATAGCTGCCGATTTGGGATTGTATTACAACAAACCTATTTTCATAGGCGCTAAAACAGGTACGCTGGCTATTGGCGCGGCCATTACAAATATCGGCTCGAAGATGACCTACTCGCCCACCGGTGATGATGAACGTTCGTATTTCCTGCCGACCACCTTGCGTATCGGTGCGGAATTATTGACCAACCTTAACTACTACCACGATTTGGCATTCGGCCTGGAATTAAGCAAATATTTAATCCCCACGCCGCCGGTGCGCGATGGTAACGGTAATGTGGTAGATGGGAAAGACGACAATGTCGGCATCCTGAAAGGACTGGTACAATCGTTCTATGACGCGCCGGACGGCTTCAAGGAAGAAATGCAGGAAATCATGTTCGGCATCAGTGCGGAATATACCTACGCCCGCCAGTTTATGCTCCGTGCGGGTTATTACTACGACTACAAAGGCGTCAATCGTAAATATTTCACTATCGGCGCAGGTTTACGTTACCAAATGTTTACACTGGACTTGGCCTATTTACTCCCTACGGTGGCCGGGTTTTCAAACCCCCTGGCCAATACTATTCGCATGACACTGTCGGTGGATTTCGGAAAAATTCCGCGTTCCCGCCAGACCAGCATGCCGAAACCCAATGAATTTTTAACGTATTAACCACCGTCCTTTCAAATGTTCCGCATTGGAAATGGATTTGATGTGCACCGCCTGCAAGAAGGGCTTCCCTTCCGGTTGGGCGGTTTACTTATTCCCTGTAACAAAGGCTGCGTGGCGCATTCCGATGGTGACGTGCTGATACATGCTATTTGCGATGCCCTGCTGGGCGCAGCGGCGCTGGGCGATATAGGCGTGCATTTCCCCGACACGGATGCCGTCTATAAAAATATTGACAGTAAAATTCTACTGGAAAAAACGGCTGCACTTGTCCGCGCCGCCGGTTATACGGTGAACAATATCGACACCATCGTATGCCTCGAAAAGCCGAAAATAAACAGCTATATCCTGTCCATGCGCGAAATGCTGGCAAAAATATTGGCTGTGCCGGTCGAACAAATTTCCATTAAAGCTACTACCTGCGAACGTTTGGGATTTGTAGGACGCGAAGAAGGCGTGGCCGCGTATGCCGTAACACTGCTGCAACGTTAGTCCTTATGTCTTTTGGGAAAAAGGTAATTTAAAACAATTGTCGGTAATGCGAGAATATTGGCGGTGGCGGAAGTCAGCAACGTAACCAGTACCGTATCGGATAGCTTTGCCGCCTCACTGCCCAAGTGAATGGCGATAATGACTATCACGAAAATTTCCCACAAGCCCAGTACCGCTATGATGGTCCAACCGTAGGTTTTTTTCAGGGAAATATCCGCATCCTTATCTTCCAGTTCCTGCTGAAACCGCTGCTCCCGCTGAATGGACGAAGACAAAGCAGCCAAATAAGCATCCTGCGCAGCGGCTGCATCTACCGTTTCCGTAGCATTCTCTGCCTTTACATGCCTGATGAAGTCATCAACTCCTTTTGTAGTGTCCATAATTATAGGTATAATATTGACAAATAAGTTCCGGATTTATTTTGTTATATAAACCCGTAATTTCCCAGGGCGAGCCTGCCTCATGGGTTTTCGCCATCAATACAAATGGATTTACATCCGTCAATTCGGAAATTTTATCGAGGAATTGCACCCGCTCGGGACGGCTTTTTATGTCTTCCAGTTCTGAAATGGTTTTCCCGGAAGGCGCTAAAATATTTGAACTGCCGTATTGCTTGAATACCTCATACGTCTTTGGCTCTACAGGCCCCAATGCCCATGCGTAAAAATCATCGCGGATTAACGCCATCTGCAATTCGGGAAACCCGAAACCCTGTGCAAAAAATATCATTTTCAGCACACCTAAATTGGTGATTTTTTTATTCTCCTGCTGCGCTTTTTCAATTAAATAGTCGGCAATCGCCAAGCCGCTATATTTACCGGTATAATCCATAATAGCTGTTTTTCCATTCGGCGCTACAAAGATAAGGCTTTTTTT
>JAIROQ010000101.1 GCA_031257455.1 Prevotellaceae bacterium
AACAAATAAACAAATAAAACAACAATGAAACGAACAAAATTACTTTTAGCAATTATGGGCTTGTTTGCAGGCACGGCAATGGTTCATGCGCAGAACAACGAGTCATGGGCGGGATTGACTATTTTCGCCAAAGAAAACGCGCAGCTGAGGAAAGACGCTGCCCCTGTGCGGGCGGTCTTCATGGGCAATTCCATTACCCAGATGTGGGCGATGATGCGTCCCGATTTTTTCAAGGACAACAACTATGTCGGACGCGGTATCGGCGGGCAAACCACGCCGCAGATGCTGTCCCGCTTCAGGACGGACATCGTGGCTTTGAAACCGCAGGTGGTGGTCATCAATGGCGGCATCAATGATATTGCGACCAACAGCGGGACATACGACTTTGAATTTACCTTCGGCAGCATCCAGTCGATGGCCGAAATAGCCCATGCCAACGGGATAAAGGTAATCCTTACCTCCGTGTTGCCGGCGGCAGAAATCCCGTGGCGCAAGGAAATTCCCGCCGTGCCGGCAAAGGTTGACCAGCTCAATGCCGCTATCAAAACCTTCTGCGCCGAGAAAGGGTTCACTTATGTGGATTATTATTCGCAATTAGTCAGCAATGACGGCACAAAGGGATTGCCCCCACAATACACGATGGATGGCGTCCACGTAACCGTTGCCGGCTACGAAGTCATGGAGAAGATAGTGAAAAAGGCCATTGACTATTTAATTATTGACAATTGACTATTTAAGTTTTGTTGAGTTGTTGAACTGTTGAACTGTTGAACTGTTGAACTGTTGAACTGTTGAACTCAACAACTCAACAACTCAACAAATCAACAACTCAACAACTCAACAAATAAAGAAACATGCATTTTCAACTTTTAGCCGGTTGCGGTAGATGGATGTATAATGTACGCCGGCGTTCCGCAGGCTTGCGGGGGTCGAGCGTACAATGTACGCCGGCATTTTGCAGGCCGCGGGAGACGAGCGTACAATGTACGCCGGCATTTTGCAGGCCGCGGGGGTCGAGCGTACAATGTACGCCGGCGTCCCGCAGGCTGCGGGGGAGCAACTACACATAGTAGCCGGCTTTTTCTCTTAATTAAATAAACAATTCAACAGTTCAACAAATAAACAATTCAACAATGAAAAAAACAATTATTACCTTACTCACGATGGTTGCATACATTTCCGGTGTATGCCAGCCGGCGCAGTTTCAGGTGAAATTCAAATACGAGGAATTGGCAAAAACCCCGCAAATGGGATGGAACAGCTGGAATACATTTGCAACCGACATCAATGAACAACTGATAAAAGACATCGCCGACGCCTTTGTAACGCTTGGCCTCAAGGACGCCGGATACGAATATATCGTACTCGACGACGGCTGGATGGATATGCAACGCGACGCGCAGGGAAATTTAATACCGCATCCCGAAAAATTCCCCAACGGTATAAAAGCCGTAGCCGATTATGTACATTCAAAAGGATTGAAGTTCGGCCTCTACAACTGTGCCGGCTGGAGAACGTGCGCCGGATACCCCGGCAGTCAGGGGCACGAATATCAGGACGCCCTGAAATATGCGGAATGGGACGTGGATTACCTGAAATACGACTGGTGCAACACCGCCCCCCTGCGCAATATGGCCGACAAAGAAACCTATGCCCGCGAGTCCTATATGGTCATGGCGCTTGCGCTCTTGGAAGCAAAGCGTCCGGTGCTGTTCAGTATATGCGAGTGGGGCGACAACAACCCCTGGAAATGGGGCGCATTCATGGGACATAGCTGGCGCACGACCGGCGACATTTACAGCTGCTTCGACTGTATAAAAAATCACGGCACGTGGACCTCGTGGGGCGTACTGCAAATTCTGGACATGCGCAATCAGGACACCCTGCGGCGCGCCGCAGGGCCGGGACACTGGAATGATATGGACATGATGGAAGCGGGCAACGAAGGATTTACACACCATGAAAACCAGTCGCACTTTGCGCTGTGGGCCATGCTTAACTCTCCCCTGATTTTGGGCAACGACATTCGCAGTATGACCGAAGAAACACGCGCCGTGCTGACCAATAAAGATATTATTGCACTTAATCAGGATACGTTGGGGATTCAGGCATTCCGCTACAAAACCATAAGCGACAGCATCGAAATATGGGCCAAACCCCTTACCGGTGATGAATGGGCGCTGCTTTTCCTCAACCGCTCCAAAGCGCCGGTAGCATTTACATTCGACTGGAATGCGGAACAACGCATCACGGACGACTTTTTCCATAAAGAAATCGTTTTCTCAAAAGACAAGACATATAAAATAAAAGACCTGTATGCCGGCAAGGAAACCGGCAACACCAAAAAACCGCTAAAGGCTAATTTAGCATCGCACCAATCGTTGGTGTTGAGGCTGCAGAAGACAAAAAAATAGTTTAATTATGGATGTCATACAACTTAAAGATATTTTCCGGAAATATTACGGTACGCCGGACGCCATTTATTCCTCTCCCGGAAGAATCAATCTTATCGGCGAACATACCGATTATAACGGAGGATTTGTGTTGCCCGGCGCTATTGACAAAGGTATAACGCTGGCGATACAAACCAATGAAATAAATAAAGTCCGTGTGTTTTCGGTGGACTACGACGAAACCTTCGAGTTCGGACTGACCACCGAAGCAAATAAGCCGGATCAATTGTGGGCAAAATACATTTTCGGCGTAGTGCGTGAAATCGAAAAGAGAGGTAAGACAGTCAGTGGCTTTGACGCCGCATTTTACGGCGATGTGCCTTTGGGAGCCGGTCTTTCGTCATCGGCGGCTCTCGAAAGCGCTTTCGCGTATGCACTGAACGATATATATGGCTTGGGTATCGACAACTTTGAACTTGCCAAAATCGGTCAGGCTACCGAACACAACTACGTGGGCGTGAAATGTGGAATAATGGACCAGTTCGCTTCTGTCTTCGGAAAGAAAGGACACTTAATTCGCCTCGACTGCCGCTCGCTGGAATATCAATACGTGCCTTTCAATCCGGCAGGTTACAGGCTCGTTTTGATAGACTCCCGTGTGAAACACGAGTTGGTCAACAATCCCTACAATCGTCGCCGCGAATCGTGCGAAGCCGCCGCCGCCGCCATCCGCAAACGTCATCCCGAAGTAGCATTTTTACGCGATGCGAATTTCGCCATGCTCGAAGAAGCGAAAAACGAAATCAGCCACGAAGATTATATCCGCGCCGAATTTGTTATCGGCGAAGTTCAACGCCTGCTCGACGCCTGCGACGCATTAGTTAAAAACGATTATGTAACCGTAGGCAAAAAAATGTATGAAACCCATGCGGGACTGAGCAAACTGTACGAAGTAAGCTGTGAAGAATTGGATTTCCTTAACAGCTGCGCAAGAAAATACGGGGTTACAGGCTCGCGTATTATGGGCGGAGGTTTCGGCGGATGTTCCATAAATCTGGTCGAAGAATCAAAGTACGACACTTTCATCTCCGGAACTGTGGCCGATTATAAGGCTAAGTTCGATATAGAGCCAAAAGTTTACGATGTCATTATAAGCGATGGCGCAAGAAGAATTGATGTATGAAGTATGATGTATGAATGTAGGGGCGTTGCGCGCAACGCCCCAAGAATGGAGAGTGGAGAGTGGAGAGTGGAGAATTGGCTGGCGTGCCAATACGATTTAAAGATTTAAAAATTCAAAGATTTAAAGATTGGCTAACGCCACCTCAACAAATAAACAGTTCAACAGTTCAACAAATAAACAATTCAACAGTTCAACAAATAAACAAATAAAAAACATCATGAAAAAAACAAAACTACTTTTAGCACTCTTGTGCTTCATGGCAACGGCCAACTGCTACTGCCAACTGCGAACTGCCACCGCCGACCCGCAATTGGGCAAGGCGACTATTGACGAGGTCATCCATGCGATGACGCTCGAAGAAAAAGTAGACTTATTGGTAGGCGCCGAGCGGCGCGTGGGGGAAGGCTTCAACTCGACAGTCGGCGAAAGCATGTCGCTGGTGCAGGGCGTGGCCGGTACGACCCAGCCCATTCCGCGACTGGGCATCCCGCCGGTGGTAGTGGCCGATGGCCCCGCCGGACTGCGCATTTCTCCGGTACGCGAAGGAACGGCCGAAACCTTTTACTGCACGGCTTTCCCGGTGGCCACGCTGCTGGCTTCCTCGTGGAATACCGGGCTGGTGGAAGAAGTGGGAAAAGCTATCGGCAACGAAGTACTGGAATATGGCGTGGACGTGATACTGGGGCCTGCGCTGAACCTGCACCGCAATCCTTTATGCGGCCGCAATTTTGAATACTATTCCGAAGACCCGCTGCTGACCGGTAAAATCACGGCGGCGATGGTGCGGGGCGTGCAGTCCAACGGGGTTGGCACTTCCATCAAGCACTTTGCCGCCAATAACCAGGAAACAAGTCGCGGCAATAATGACGTCCGCATTACCCAGCGGGCATTGCGCGAACTCTACCTGAAAGGCTTTGAGATAGCCGTCCGCGAAGCCCAGCCCTGGACGGTGATGTCGTCCTATAACAAAATCAACGGCGTCTATGCCTCCGAAAGCCGCGCGTTGCTTACCGACATCCTCCGCAACGAATGGGGCTTCGAGGGCGCTGTGATGACCGACTGGAGCGGCGGCGTAGATCCGCCACAGCAAATCCATGCCGGCAACGACCTGTTGATGCCCGGCGTCATTTCGCAACGCGACACCATCCTCCATGCCGTGCGAACCGGCCGGCTCAGCGAAGAAGACGTGAATACCGATGTCCGCCGGATTTTGGAACTGGTTGTGAAATCGCCGCGCTTCAAAGGATACAAATTCTCCAACAAGCCCGACCTGAAAGCCCATGCCGAAGTTACGCGCGCCTCCGCCACCGAAGGCATGGTACTGCTCAAAAACGAAGGCAATGTATTACCCCTGTCGGATAAAAATATTGCCGTATTCGGAATCACATCCTACGAATTTATTTCGGGCGGCAGCGGCAGTGGGGACGTGAATGAAGCCTACACCATTTCACTGGGCGAAGGACTGGCCGGCGCGGGATTTACCAATAACCCGGCCGTGCGGGAAACCTACGAAAAACATATCGCCGCCGAAGATGAACGGCATAAGGCAGACACGAGCAATCCCTGGGCAAGATTTTTCCGCATCCGTCCGGTGGAATTTGTTCCCGAAACCGCCGTACTGGAACAGGCTGCCGCCGAAGCGGGCGTAGCCTTGCTGACCATCGGCCGCAATGCCGGCGAATTTGTAGATCGCAAACTGCCGGACGATTTTGAATTATCGGAAATAGAACAGCAGCTGATAACGAATGTCTGCAAGGCATTCCATGCAGCCGGCAAAAAAGTGGCAGTCATCCTGAACATCGGCGGCGTGATAGAAACCGCTTCATGGAAAGCGCAGCCCGACGCTATCCTGCTTGCATGGCAACCCGGACAGGAAGGCGGTCATTCCGTAGCCGACATCCTTTCCGGCAAAGTAAGTCCTTCCGGCAGGCTTCCGATGACTTTCCCCATAAACTATACGGATATTCCCTCGTCCGCCAACTTCCCGTCCGCCGCCCCGCCGCCGGGCGTTTCCAGTTTCCGGAGCGTAAGACTGACGCCGGAAGAAGAAGCAAACCCTGTACGCAATGTCCATTATTCGGTCTATGAAGAAGACGTATATGTGGGCTACCGTTATTTCGATACATTCGACAAGGCGGTTTCCTATCCCTTCGGCTATGGCCTGTCGTACGCCGTTTTTGAATATGCCCAACCAACGGTACGGCAAACCGGAAACGATTTCCTCGTTACGGTAAAAGTGAAAAATACCGGTAAAACGGCGGCCAAAGAAGTCGTGCAGTTATATGTAAACGCGCCGGCCAGCGGTCTTTCAAAGGAATTGAAAGGCTTTGCCAAAACCGCCACCCTCCGGCCCGGCGAAAGCGAAGAAGTAACATTGAAAGTGAATGCAGCGGACTTTGCCTCATTTGACGCCGCCGCCAGCGCATGGATAACCCCTGCCGGCGAATACCGGCTGCTCATCGGCGCCTCTTCCGCCGACATAAAAAATACCGTGACGGTAAATGTGCCGCAGGAATTGCGAACAAAAGTACATGATGTGCTGAAACTGCAGACAGGAATTACGGTGATTAAGAAATTAAGAAATTAAGAAATTAGGTATATGGCGGCGGAAATACAGATGAATTTATTTGAACAACGGCGAAAAGCAGTAGAGAAGGAATACGAACAGTTGATTACCCGGAAGAATAAACCCATTCTTCCGGGCAACGGCATTTTTGAACGCTACGAAAACCCCGTGCTGACGCGCAACCACACGCCCGTGTTCTGGCGCTATGACCTGAATCCCGACACCAACCCCTACTTCATGGAACGTTTCGGAATTGGCGGCACTTTCAACGCCGGCGCCATAAAATGGAACGGAAAATACCTGCTGGTGGCGCGTGTGGAAGGTAGCGACCGCAAGTCGTTTTTTGCGATAGCCGAAAGCCCTAACGGCGTGGACAACTTCCGCTTTTGGAACTACCCCATCGCGATGCCCGAAACGGACAACCCCGCTACAAACATCTACGACATGCGCCTCACCGCCCACGAAGATGGGTGGATTTACGGCGTCTTCTGCGTGGAGCGTAAAGACCCCGCCGCATCTGACCTCTGGTCGGCGGTGGCGGCGGCGGGAATTGCCCGCACCAGAGATTTAATCACGTGGGAACGCCTGCCCGACCTGAAATCGAAAAGCCAACAGCGCAATGTGGTGCTGCACCCCGAATTTGTGAACGGCAAGTATGCGCTCTACACCCGTCCGCAGGACGGCTTTATTGACGCCGGAAGCGGCGGCGGCATCGGCTGGGCGCCGGTTGACGACATCACCCGCGCCGAAGTGAAAGAGGAAACCATCATCAATTTCCG
>JAIROQ010000138.1 GCA_031257455.1 Prevotellaceae bacterium
GCAAAAGCGTGGCGCGGAAAATCAAAGAAACCAAAGATGGCCGCAATATTTATCAGGACACCAACAACACAACAAATGATTTTGAGGTGCAAGACACGCCGGCAATCCGCCGCAATGGAGCTAATAAACCGTCGTGGAATACATGGGGGAACTAAGAGTTAAGAACTAAAAGTTAAGAACTAAGAATTGGCTGGCGCCAGCCCAATTAGTCACATTGGCACATTAGTCACATTAGCACATTAGAATGCAATGAAAAACTGTTTACTTATACCGGTTGTTTGCCTCCTGTCCGTATCCCTTTACGCACAGGAGGCGGCGCAGCCTGTAACCGGCTACAGCGGCATGGAGTTGAACTATGCCCGGTCGTTGTGGTTTCACACTTCCAATGCGGCCGGAATAGCGGTAACGCCCTTGCGTAACTATAATATCCTTTCTGCGCAGTATGCCACTGTGGCGGGCGACTACAAGCTGCAACAGGAAGGGGACAGGAGCCGCCACATGAATTTTAATACCAATGGTGCCTTGCTGTTGGGAAAATTCTTCTTATGGGGCGATTTCACTTTTTCCGACAGTTATGTAACCGGCGCTACCTACAACACCAACCGTTACGAGCCATCGCCCGACATGCCCTACTACGTGGCCGACCCCAACAAAAGCGACTGGAAAAAGCAGTATTACGACATGGCGCTGAAAACCGCCCTGCCGGTGTGGAGAGAACGCCTTGTGGTGGGCGCGGAGGTGCATTATACCGCCAAAAGGGCGGCCAAACAGTTAGACCCGCGCGCCACAGTGCATGGATACGAAATTATTGTCAAACCGTCGGTAGTGGCGAAAATTGCCGGCCGCCATCATGCCGGCCTCAGCTTGTGGTATCAAAACACTTTCGACCGGAATACTTTTACCAACAGCCTCTCCTATCACATGGAGCAGGTATATATTATGAAAGGGTTGGGCAACTATTCGCCCGATATAGTAGGCGGAACAGGCGGAATAGGCGTTTTCTATTACCCCGGCAACCAGTATGGCGGCGGTTTGCAATACGGCGTTACCGGCCACAACAAAGCCCTGTTGCTGGATATTACCTGCGCCACGGAAAAGATAGAAGCTTTTGAAGCCCCTACAAAACCCCGCCGGAGAGGTACAGCCGACAACACCACTGTCGCCGCCAAGCTGCAACTCATCCGGAGCGGAAACTATACGCACAAAATCACGGCTGACGCCGGCCGGTCGGCTACCGACGGCGTCGAATACGTGCAGGAATACGACAGCCGGTATGAAGTAAACCAGTGGATAACCATAGCGGAATACGTGAAAAGTACTTACAAGCGGCTATGGGCGGCGTTGCAATACGACCTGTTTATCGGCAACCGCGACGACTACACATGGAAAGCCGGCATAAAAACCCTGTACAGCGACCGGCAGGACGAATACCTGTCGCCCCGCTCCGTATTCAATGCCCAAAACAGCTACACCGAGTTGTCGGGGGCGAAAAACTTCGCGATAGGCGCTTCGTCGAAAATCCTTTTCGGGCTACAGGCCGGCTACAACCTCAATATGGGCGGCGAATACGCTTATAGCGGCGCAGAATCCGCGTCGTTGCTGGTTACGGATTTTTACCCCAAAGACCTGGATTACCTCACGAGCCATTATGGAAAAATAGGCGGTAGCATCAACGCCTCGTTCCTCATCAAATCCCAATCGTCCGTTAACATCCGGTTAGCCGGAGAATGGCTCAAACCGGCCGGAAGTGTCTCCGGAAGGTTTTTTCTCAATGCACAAGTAGCGTATATTTTTTAGCTTTTATCGGCAACTTTATTTGGAAGTCTTGAAAGGATTCTTTACCTTTAAGCATTAAAGTTGTTCGTATGAAATATAAAAACCTGTGTACCGTTTTACTCCTTGTTGTGGTTACCCTTGTGTTGTCGTGGACGGCTTCGGCGCTGGTGCATGGCGTTATTTTTGTTACCACTTGCCAAACGGCAGACGATAATAAAATAGCCCACGCCGGCGCTGTTGACCACCGTTGGCATGCCGTTGCCCGCTGGGTATTTCCCCTTTCCCTTACACTCGTTGACTGCGGCACTAAAACGCTGCGCCCCGCATTCAAAGTGCATTTCGGATGGTCGCTTGTCATCAGCCACCTGACGTTTTTCGGCTACCTGTTTTTTGTGGGACACAAAAGGGCGAGGCAAAATATTCCCCTGCGATTAGTCAATGCCTGCGTCATCATCCTTTTCGGCCTGCCGGGACTTATCGCCAGCCTGCTCTTCAAAGAGACTTGATGCTCGATGCTCGACTTTTCGATACTCGATGCTCGATATTCGACACGCGACAGTGCGCCTGTCGCAACTCATACCTCATACCTAAATTGCATTTTCAACTTTCAACTCTCCACTTTCAACTTTCAACTAAGTCGTCATTTCGACCGGAGCGTGCGAAGAATGAGCGCGCGGAGTGGAGAAATCTGCTCCCCAACGCAAGGCCGTTTGGGTTGGACAGTGGGTCATCGCGGGAGATTCCTCGACTTCGCTCCGCTCCGCTCGGAATGACGGCGTGGCGGCGCTCCGCTCGGAATGACGGGGAAACAATGAACAGTGAACAATGAACAATGAACAATGAACAATGAATGCGCTTGAAACGCCGCCCCGAAGGGGCGAAACATGAATAACCCCGTGCGTAAGCGCGGGGATACAAGGCGTCTTCCTGCCTTTCGCGCGGCGTACTGCCGGTGCATCGAGGAAAACCCGTGCGCCGCGCGAGATGCAGGGCGGGACATGTGGCGCTACTAAGTCCCCCAGCACGGTACGCGCATCCCTGCAAAAGTAACTTTGGCCACCCTCTTGCTAACGCCTATATATCAGCATAATGCAATTTAGTTACATAAGAGGTTGTTTTGTTATTGAAATAAGGTGAAAATAAGGTTTCCGACTTTTCGATACTCGATGCTCGATACTCGATATTCGACACGCGCCACTGCGCCTGTCGCGACTTACGACTTATGACTTACGACTTACGACTAAACTAACCATTAATCATTTTTTTTCCTATCTTTGTTCCCTTGAAAATACAGGGGAAGCGGGCTAACTGTATGAAAAAGATTTTACTCTTTTCCCCGCATCCGTTTTCGCAAAGAATATTTAACCGGTTAAATAAATTAAATAAAACAAGTATTACATTACATGAAGAAGACAACAAATCCCATTCCCCCTGCGGGAAACACCGGACGTCCTTTCCCCTGGGAAGACCGGCCGGCCAATGAGAAAAGCGTTATCTGGCGTTACTCCGCCAATCCGATTATTCCGCGCGACCTGCTATCTACCTCCAACAGTATTTTCAATAGCGCGGTAGTACCTTTTGGCGATGGCTATGCGGGCGTATTCCGCTGCGATGATACCAACCGCCGGATGCGCCTGCATGCGGGCTTCAGCCGGGACGGTATCCGGTGGAACATTGACGAAGAAGACGTCCGCTTCACCGGCGCGCATCCCGAAATAAATTCCTGGGTGTATGGCTACGACCCGCGCGTGGCGTGGATAGACGACCGTTACTATGTTACATGGTGCAACGGCTACCACGGCCCCACCATCGGATGCGCATGGACAACCGATTTCAAGGTTTTCCACCAGCTGGAAAATGCTTTTTTGCCGTTTAACCGCAACGGGGTACTGTTCCCGCGCAAAATCAACGGTAATTTTGCCATGCTTTCGCGTCCCAGCGACAATGGCCATACGCCCTTCGGTGATATTTTCTACAGCGAATCGCCCGACATGGAGTTTTGGGGACGGCATCGCCATGTGCTGTCGCCCGCTAAATTTGAGGTCAGCGCCTGGCAATGCACCAAAATAGGCGCAGGCCCCGTTCCCATTGAAACCCCCGAAGGCTGGCTGCTGCTGTATCATGGCGTACTGGCGTCATGCAACGGCTTTGTGTACAGTTTCGGCGCAGCGCTGTTAGACCGGGACAGGCCATGGAAAGTACTTGCCCGCAGCGGCCCCTACCTGCTGTCGCCGCAAAAAGACTATGAATGCACCGGCGATGTGCCGAATGTAACCTTCCCCTGCGCCGCCCTCCATGACGTCGCCACCGGACGTCTCGCCATCTACTATGGATGCGCCGATACCGTAACGTCCCTCGCATTCGGCTATATCAACGAAATCATTGCCTTCACAAAAAGTACGTCAATAGTGTGAGGGAAAAAGAAACACCTGTACAATCCCGGCAAGGACGCAAAACTTGCCGGTTTTTTTATGTTCATGGGGGAGGCCTCTATTAACATACTGCCTTACAGTTGCAGGACAACCGTCCCGAAGCCCTTCGACATCCTTGCGTAACGTTACGCAAATGTCCCGCAGGGCGCAGCGGCGGTATTATTTCATGCCTACAAATATTATTCCTATATTTGTATAATAAATGTTTTAACTGAAAATATACAATGAAAAAGATTTACCTCCTTATTACGCTGTCAGTACTTGTTACGGCACAGTCGGTACGTGCTGATGAGGGCATGTGGATTTTGCCGCTCCTCGAAAAATTGAATTATACTGCCATGCAAAAACAGGGATTGACCCTGTCGGCAGAAGATATTTACAGTATCAACCAGTCGAGTTTGAAAGATGCGGTAGTGATTTTCGGCAGCGGCTGCACCGGCGAAATCATTTCGTCCGAAGGGTTGCTGCTTACCAACCACCACTGCGGCTACGGCGCTATTCAGGGACACAGCAGCGTGGAACACGATTACCTGAAAGACGGTTTCTGGGCAATGACCCGCGCCGATGAAATCCCTTCACCCGGATTGAGGGTACTGTTTTTAGACCGGATTGAAGACGTAAGTGATAAAATCCTGCCGGAAGTAGCCGGCATTACAGACGAAAAACAGCGCAACACAAGAATAAACGAGCTCTCGAAAGCCTTGCGGGACACGGTAACAAAAGGACAAAAGAATATCCGCGCCTCCGTCTATCCGATGTTCAGCGGCAATGCGTATTACCTGTTTACCTACAAAGTATATGAAGACGTGCGGCTGGTGGGCGCGCCGCCATCGGCCATCGGCAAGTTCGGGGACGATACCGACAACTGGATGTGGCCGCGCCATACGGGTGATTTCTCCCTCTTCCGCGTATATACCGACAGGGACGGAAACCCCGCCCAATATGCCGCCGACAACATTCCGCTGAAACCGAAACGCTACCTCCATATTTCCATCGCCGGCTTTGCAGAAGGCGACTACGCCATGATTTTGGGCTATCCGGGAAGCACCGACCGCTACATGACCTCATGGGAAGTGCGCGAACGGATGAATATTGATAACGCCATACGCATTCACGTGCGCGGCGTCCGGCAGGAAATCCTGCTGGAAGACATGCTGGCCGACCCGAAAGTAAAAATCCAGTATGCCTCCAAATATGACGGCTCGACCAATTACTGGAAAAATTCCATCGGCATGAACGAAGCCCTGAAACGCTTGAAGGTCGTGGAAAAGAAAGAAGCCATAGAAAAACGGTTTGCCGGATTTGCCGCCGCAAGCAATAATAAAAATTATAAAACCGCCCTTGACGACATCCGGCAAGCGATTGAAGGATGCGAAAGCGATTACTATATTTTACGTCATTACAATGAAATTTTTCCCAGTATCGAAATTCAACGGATAGCCGGCTGGGCGCTCGATTACCTGAAGGCTTTGCAGGATACGAGCAAAACAGCGATAGCGGAAGCCCAAAAGGAATTGTTGGAAGATGCGGAAGATTTTTACAAAAACTATAATGCGCCTACTGATTTAAAAGTGACAAAGGCATTGCTGAAAGTTTTTACGGAAAAAATAGCGAAGGCCGACTGGCCGCAAGCCCTGATAGACGCGGATAAGAAATACAAAGGGAATTTTGACAAATATGCGGATGACTTGTTTGCGAAGTCTGTTTTTACAAGTTTCGACAACTTGAAAGCGTTTACCGAAAAGCCTTCCGCCAAGCAATTAGAAAAAGACCCCGCCATACAGCTGGCCTTATCGAGACAGGATAAAGCGAATGCTTTGGCAACGGCTGTACAGGTGTATAGTCCGCAACTGTCAAAGGGTCGCCGTCATTTCATGGCAGGCTTGATGGAGATGCAACCCGGCAAGGTATTTTATCCTGACGCCAATTTCAGCACGCGCCTGACGTATGGGAATATTTCAGGTTATAGCCCGAAAAACGCGGTGCATTATAATTACTACACCACGCTGGAAGGCGTGATGGAAAAGGAAGACCCGGATAACTGGGAATTTATAGTGCCGGAGAAATTAAAACAGCTGTACCGTGCGAAAAACTATGGCCGCTATGCTTTGCCGAACGGCGAACTGCCGGTATGTTTCCTTTCCAATACCGACATCACCGGCGGCAATTCGGGCAGTCCGGTACTGAACGGGCGCGGTGAATTGATTGGTGTGGCATTTGACGGCAACTGGGAAGCCCTGAGCGGCGACATCACCTTTGAACCCGACTTGCAGCGCACCATCAGCGTGGACATTCGCTACGTATTGTTCATCATCGAAAAATATGCCGGCGCCACGCACCTCATCAACGAAATGACCATCGCGCAATAAGAGTTAAAAACTAAGAGTTAAAAACTAAGAGCGCTGACGCCAATTCACTTTATAACTCTTAACTTTTAGTTCTTAGTTCTTAGTTTTTAACTTTTCCTTTGTTTTACCGCTTCAAACAGCACGATGGCGGTGGCGGCGGACACGTTGAGGGAGGCAATGTCGCCCTGCAGGGGAATACGCACGGTGGCATCGACCAGTTTCAGTACCGATGCGGAAATACCGGTATCTTCCGCGCCCACGACAATAGCGGTCGGTCGCCTGAAATCGGCGGTATATAATGTTTGTGTCGCTTTTTCAGTCGCGGCGATTACTTGCAGCCCGCAATCCTTCAAATAATAAATTGCTTCCCGCAGATTGGATGTGCGGCATACCGGAATACGCGCCAGTGCGCCGGCCGAAGTTTTGACGGCTTCGGTGTTAATGGGGGCTGCGCCTTTGGAAGGGACAATCATTAACTGCACGCCGGCACACTCCGCCGAACGGGCAATGCCGCCGAAATTACGAACATCCGTAATGCCATCGAGCAGCAACACCAGCGGGGGAATATCGTGTAACAGTACATGGGATAATACGCTTTCCATGTCGGCATATTCAATCAACGGCAAGTAAGCTGCTACCCCCTGATGGGCAACGGAAGTAAGGCTATTGAGCTTTGCTGCCGGAACAAATTGCACCGGTATTTTTTTCTCCGCAAGTAATGATTGCAATTCGCGGAACAACTCGCCGTCCAGTCCCTGCCTGCACAACACGCGCTCTATGGCGCGCCCCGCCTTTACCGCTTCCAGCACGGGACGCAAGCCCGCTACTATATTGATGTTTGTTTCACTCATCGTATTCCTTTTTCCGCAAATATACAAAATTTAACCAAGAGCGGGGAAGTAATGCCGCATCCTTTTGTTGCCGGAGATAACTTTTTTTTGCGTTCTATAAAAAAAGTAGTACCTTTGCACTCCCATAAAAAATGATGGATAACAAAATAAATTATTAACTAAAAAAATCAATTGCAACTTATGGCAGTATATCTAAACTCCGACAAAAAGCAAGAGATTTTCGGACAGTACGGGAAGTCTAATACCGACACCGGTTCTCCCGAGAGCCAGATAGCGTTATTTTCCTACCGTATCAATCACCTTACCGACCACCTGAAGGGCAACAAAAAGGATTATAATACCCAGCGCGCCCTCCTCAAATTAGTCGGTAAACGGCGCCGCCTGCTGGATTACCTTAAAGCAAGCGACATCGAGCGATACAGGGGAATAATTAAGGCTCTAAACCTTCGAAAATAAATGCAGCAGAAAGGCAATTCGAGCAAATTGCCTTTCTGCTTTTACCGGCGCTCCAAAAAACTCTCCGGGGAGCGCATGTAGATGATGAAGTATAAATCCAAAACTGCTCATTGGGAGCAGCGGAGAGTAGCAGAAAAAAAATATGAATATTGTAAAAAAGACCATCGAACTAAGTGATGGCAGAACGATTGAAATTGAAACCGGAAAACTGGCAAAACAAGCCGATGGTTCGGTAGTAGTGAAAATGGGCAACACCATGTTGCTGGCAGCGGTAACTTGCGCAAAAGAGGCGAAAGAAGACGTGGACTTCATGCCCCTGCAAGTGGAGTACAAAGAAAAGTATGCGGCGGCAGGCCGTTATCCGGGCGGGTTTATGAAACGCGAAGGACGCGCCAGCGATTACGAAATTTTAGTAGCGCGCCTTATCGACCGTGCGCTGCGCCCCCTGTTCCCCGAAGATTTCCATGCGGAAGTGTATGTAGTCGTCAATCTCATTTCGGCGGATAAAGATATCATGCCTGACGCCCTCGCAGGATTGGCCGCTTCGGCAGCCCTTTCCGTGAGCGATATTCCGTTTGGCGGGCCTATTTCCGAAGTGCGCGTGGCGCGTATCAACGGCGAATTGAAAATAAACCCGAACTATTCGGATGTAGAACAGGCCGACATTGACATCATAGTCGCCGCTACCTACGACAACATTATGATGGTGGAAGGCGAAATGAAAGAAGTGAGCGAACACGACATGCTCGAAGCTATTAAATTTGCGCACGCCGAAATCAAGAAACATTGCGCCATGCAAATGGAATTAAGCAAAGAAACAGGCAAAGAACAAAAACGAACCTATTGCCACGAAACCAATGACGATGAACTGCGCGCCGCCGTGCATGATTTCTGTTATGATAAATGCTATGCCATTGCCAAATCAAATACGGCAAAACACGAACGCAGCGATGCCTTTGACGCGTTGAAAGAACAGTTCATCGAAACCATTCCCGAAGAAGAACGCGAAGAAAAGAAAGCAATGATAGACCGCTACTATCACGCGGTAGAAAAAGAAGCCATGCGCAACATGATTTTGGATGAAGGCATTCGTCTGGACGGCCGCAACACTACACAAATCCGGCCGATATGGTGCGAAGTAGATTACCTGCCGGCAGCGCACGGTTCGGCTGTCTTTACACGCGGCGAGACGCAATCGCTGACGACCGTAACGCTGGGCACGAAGCTCGACCAAAAGGAAGTGGATGACGTGCTGGTGCAGGATACGCAACAATTTGTGCTGCACTATAACTTCCCGCCTTTCTCTACCGGCGAAGCCAGAGCAATGCGCGGAACCAGCCGCCGCGAAGTAGGACACGGAAACCTGGCATGGCGGGCGTTGAAACCGATGGTCCCCATAGATGAAGAAAATCCCTATGCCGTGCGCGTAGTGTCCGATATTCTGGAATCGAACGGCTCATCGTCTATGGCAACGGTGTGCGCAGGCACGCTGGCGCTCATGGACGCCGGCATACAACTCAAAAAACCCGTATCGGGTATTGCCATGGGACTGATTACCGATAGCAAAACGAAAAAATACGCCGTATTGTCCGATATACTCGGAGATGAAGACCATCTCGGCGATATGGACTTCAAAGTGACCGGCACCAAAGACGGCATCACCGCCACGCAAATGGACATCAAGGTTGACGGGCTTCCGTATGAAGTGCTGGAACAGGCGTTGGAACAAGCCCGACAAGGCCGCTTGCATATCATGGGCGAAATGCTGAAAACCCTTAGCGCACCGCGTCCCGAATTCAAGCCGCATGTGCCGCGTATCGAACAAATCATTATTCCGAAAGACTTTATCGGCGCTGTCATCGGCACCGGCGGAAAGGTGATACAGGAAATCCAGAAAGTAACCAATACCACTATCACCATTACCGAAGAAGGCGAAAACGGTATCGTGGAAATCTTCGGCGTCTCGAAAGAAGGCATTGACGCCGCTTTGAACTGGATAAAAGGAATTACTACCATTCCCGAAGTCGGCGCGGTATATACCGGGAAAGTAACTTCTATTTTGGAATTCGGCGCATTTGTCGAAATACTTCCCGGCAAAGAAGGCCTGTTGCACATCTCGGAAATGGCCTGGAAAAAGACCGCCAAAGTGGAAGACCTCGTGCATCTCGGCGATGAAGTAACCGTAAAATTACTGGAAGTGGATGAACGCACCGGAAAACTGCGCCTCTCTATCCGCGCCTTGCAGGCAAAGCCCGAAGGCTATGTAGAGCCGGAACGCCGGCAACGCCCCTCCGGCAACCGCGACCGCCGCAGCGGCGGCGGAGGACACAGCTCCCGCGACAGGAGAAGATAAGAGTGAAGCGTTGCGGCCAATGTAACTCCCGTAAAACAATAAAAGAACAGCGCTATAGGGCGCTGTTCTTTTGTCTATCGGAAGTGTTCCAATGGGCTTCGGCATACTTGCAACCAAGTTTACACAAGATATGAATTGTTTGATGCAGGTACTAACAAATATGATTTGCCTCATCATCGGGATTATTGATTTTTTGTTTATATTTGCATAAAAATATAGATATTATGAATACAATAGTGATAACGCCCCAATCGGAAAAAGAATATTCCTCCGTACTTCATTTCCTTAAAGAAAAACGTATTCGTACCAGTATATTTTCCGGCGAAGAAAAAGAAGACGCCGGTTTGCTAAGAATGATGCTGGAAGCCGATAGAACAGACAGGGTAAGTGAAACAGAAATTATGGATTGTTTGGAATAAATATGGATGTAATTTATTTACGAAAATTCCAAAAAGACTTGCAACTGTTGCCGGCCGGTATCAAAGAACAAGTAAAAAGGGTTATTGCAGATTGTAAAGCAGCCGCTCAACCAAAAGCCATACCGTCATTAAAAAAAAATAAAA
>JAIROQ010000165.1 GCA_031257455.1 Prevotellaceae bacterium
ACAGGTTGCGCTACACAAAAAACAACCACTTCCAATGTGGCGTGTCCCGCTTACTACACCGGTAATGATGAACCGGCGGCGTCTTCCGGCGTGGTAACGTATTCGGGGGAATGATGAAATGACTGTTAAGTCCTCACCCCCTGCCCCCTCTCCCGACGGAGAGGGGGTTAGTGACTCGTTGGCGCTTGGCGCAGCCCCGAAGGGGCGTAACATGGATAACCCCGTGCGAAGCGCGGGGTACGAAACGCCCCCCTGCCTTTCGCGCGGGATACCGCCGGTACATAGCGGAACACCCGTGCGCCGCGCGATGTGACTTATAACTTATAACTAAACTAAAAATGAAAAACTTTTTGCGAATAATATTTATTATTGGTTTTACGCTGATGATAGCCACCGTCGTGATATTATTTACCCTGACCATTATTCGGAAATTTACAAACTAACAATTAAAAATTATGAAAAAAATCCTCTTTCTTTTTGCTTTGCTTGCAAGCATAACCGCAAGCGCCACCGTAACGGTTACGCCGCTGAGCGTAGATTATTCCACCCAAAAAGTAACCTTTAGTGTGTCATGGACAGGTACGGCCGCCAATGACCGTGTATGGATATGGATAGATTTCTGTCCGGTTACCGGCACAACACCCGGCACGTTTGCAAAAGCTGTCATCAGTGAGGCTGCGGCTGATGACGGCAGCATGGACGCTGCTTCGCTCAACGGTCGCGGCTTTTACGTTACGACCAACCCTTCGACCGTAACCGCTACATTAGACAATGCGCCTGCCGACAAATTCAACTGGTGCGTGTATGGCAGCGACCGTCCGCCCTACGCCGAAGGAACATCCGGCGGCTATATCCTGCATGGTTCGCCGGATTTTATCATACAAACCGACCCGCTAAATACCAGTAGCACGGTGAGCCGGACGGCAACCACATACGATAAATGCATTTATGGCCTGACCGACGCCACCGGCTACCCGGGCGACGTGCTGCTGCCGGCAATTACCGACTTCACCGCCTCTTCGGTAACCATTTGCGCGGGGCAAAGCGTAACCCTGACAGCCACTGCGACCAATGCCGAACGTTACAGTTTCGATGACGGCGCAACGTGGGGGAGTAGCCCTTCCACCGTCGTAAAGCCTTCCTCCTCGACTACCTATATATTAAAAGCCTCCCGCACGACGGGCGCATGCACGGTAACCTTCCCCACGGCCATCACCGTGACGGTGGTGTCCGCAAATGATATAACGGGACTGATAGTAGCCGCCCCGTCTTACTGTACCAATCAATATGCATGTACCTTGACCTTCTCCGGCTGGACGGCTACGGCAGGATGGGAAATAGAATACGGATACGGCAACACGGCCGGGAATAATATCCTTGGCTCTACCACCGAAGGAAATATTACCTGCATGAGCCCAAGTACAAAAACTTCGGCGAACTATACGGCTTCCGAATATTTTTGGGCAAGAACAAAAAGTAACGTCTGCAGTACCACCGGCGCCGCGCGAACAGCTACCTATGTCGCCTGCATGTGTGTATCGACCAGCACCAGTTGCTGCACGGCTTGCAATACACTCAGCCCGACGTCCTATTATTATGGAACGCTCGCCGGTGCGTGCGGTTGTACGCAAACAAATGGAAACTCGTCGAATATAACAGGTTGTAAAGTGGAAACGGTAACGGTGAACGGCACACAATGGCAACATTGCGTACATAACAATAATAGGTATACCTGGGTTAAGCAGGGGAATATCTGCCGCTAAATCCCCGTACGGCCTGTGACGGAGACAAGGGGAACAGCACACGTATAGTGATTAACGGCTGGCTGAACGACACAATAACCGCAGGCAGCGCCGCCGGCGGTAGCCTAATCTTTGAACCTGAAACCTCAAACGGCGCCAGCCCAAACCTCAAAGCATAGCAACCGTTTTCCGGCCTTTTCGGTCGAAATAATTTTTGTACATTTGTAAAAAAAGGAGTTCATGTAAAGTTGTTTTTCGAAAAATTTTTACCACGTGAAATTCATAGATACGCATACTCATTGGTACGTCAAAGATTTTAAAGAGGACTTGGCAGCGGCAATAGCACGGGCGCAGGCAGCGGGTGTAGAAAAATTTATTTTGCCGGCAGTTCATAAAGCAACTCATGCGCCGATGATGGAAACGGCGGCGCACTTTGCCGGCAGCTGTTTTCCCTGCATCGGATTGCATCCGACAGAAGTAAATGAGCATTGGCACGAGGAATTGAATTTTATTGCGCAACAACTTTCCAACAATGCTAAAACCTTTGCCGGCATTGGCGAAACAGGTATTGACCTGCACTATGGCGCAGCATTTATCACGGAACAAAAAATCGTTTTTGAACAGCAACTGCGATGGGCAGCCGCTTATCACTTGCCGGTGGTTATTCATGCCCGCGAAGCGTTTGAAGAAATATTTGATGTATTGGATAGCGTAAAGCCGTTGCCGTTGCGCGGCGTGTTCCATGCTTACTCCGGCAACATGAATGTCTTTGAACGTATCAGCCGTTACGGCGATTTCAAAATAGGCGTTGGCGGCGTGGTCACCTTTAAAAACGCCGAATTGGCGCGGGTGGTGGAAACATTGGACTTGCGCCATATAGTGCTGGAAACAGATGCGCCGTGGTTGTCGCCTGTTCCGTATCGCGGGCAGCGCAACGAAAGCAGCTATATCCCATTCATTGCGGAAAAAATCGCCGCACTGAAAAATTGTCCGTTGGAAGAAGTCGCTGCTATCACCACTGCCAATGCCGAACAGCTTTTTAACAAGATTTTGCAAATATGATACCCTCTATATTGATTATCTATACCGGCGGGACGATTGGCATGAAACACCATCCCGAAACCGGTGCGCTTACGCCCGTTAATTTCCAAGAGATAGAACAGGAAGTACCGGAACTGAAAAAATTCAAATTTCACCTGCACACTCATTCGTTTAACCCGTTGGTCGATTCGTCAGAAATTCAACCGGAATTTTGGGCGCGGTTGGCGCAGTTGATTTATGATAACTATGCAACCTACGATGGATTTGTTGTACTGCATGGCACGGATACGATGTCATATACCGCGTCTGCATTGAGTTTTATGCTGGAAAACCTGTCGAAGCCGGTAGTATTTACCGGTAGCCAGTTGCCGGTGGGATTGCTGCGCACGGACGGAAAAGAAAATTTGATTTCTGCGGTTGAAATTGCCGCTGCCATGAAAGACGGCAAGCCTTGCGTGCCGGAAGTGACCATTTTTTTCGACAATCAACTTTTTCGCGGCAACCGCACAACGAAATACAATGCGGAACAATTCCGGGCATTCCGTTCCGCCAACTATCCGCCTTTGGCAGAAGCGGGCGTATCCATAAAATACCATGATGCTTTTATTCACCGCGAAAAACAGGCCTTGCCATTGCGTCTACATACCAGATTGGACGGTAATATTGCCGTGCTGAAAATTTTTCCGGGCATGGGGCGCAACGTAGTCGAAGGCATCCTGAACATTGACGGACTGCGTGCGATAGTATTGGAAACTTACGGTTCCGGCAATGCGCCTACGGTTACTTGGTTTATTGACGCATTGCGGAAAGCTATCGCGCGTGGCGTTATTGTACTGAATGTATCGCAATGCCACGCCGGCGCAGTGGAAATGGAAAAATATGAAACCGGCATTCTTTTGAAACAGATAGGCGTCATAAGCGGCTATGACAGCACTACAGAGGCGGCCGTAACAAAATTAGCGTTCTTATTGGGACAAAGCAACGACTATAAATTTATCGTAGAACAATTGAATTATTCGTTCAGTGGTGAAATTTCAAAATAAATTGCTAATTTTGCGCACCAATAACAGGAGAGATGGCCGAGTGGTCGAAGGCGCACGCCTGGAAAGTGTGTAAGCTCCAAAAGGGCTTCATGGGTTCGAATCCCATTCTCTCCGCTGAAAGTTCCGAAAGCTGCGAATAGCAACGAATGTAGCTAATGTAGGGAAAATTTCGGGACAGAAACGAGACAATAGTTTTTACGCTTTTTGAAAATTGCTTCAAAAAAGTGTAAAAAAAAAATGTCCATACATCAACCCAAAAAATCAAGCCTCGCGTATATACCCGCCCGCCTGACGGAAGGCAAAGAATGGTTCGTGTCGTATTACGCTATCTACCCGCTTACCGGACAACTGCGCCGGAAAAAAATTAAACTGAACCGTATTCGTTCGGTTACACAACGCCGGCTTGTGGCGCGTAAACTCATTATGGACATAAATGAAAAGTTATGCAACGGATGGAATCCGTTCATTGAAGACGAAGCGCCGAAATCGTATCATAAACTTATGGATGTGCTCGCCACTTACATGACCATCCAGGAAAAGGAACTGGAAGAAAATTCGCTCCGGTCTTACCGGTCATACGTTAAATTTATTCGCGAATATATTACTTATAAATTGAAAACGCCGGATATGTACGTCTGCCAGTTTGATAAACGCATAGCCGCTGATTTTATGCTTGCCATAAAGCAAAATCCGAAACTGTCGAACCGGACGTATAATAATTATTTATTATTCTATAAAGTATTGTTTAATTGGATAAAACAATACAACTACATTACAGGCAACCCATTCGAGGGCATTGTAAAAATTGCCAAAAGAAGAACGCAAAAAATACGGCAAATGATTTCGCCAGCACTCCGAAAAGCGCTGTGTGATTACCTTTCCATGCATAACAGAAATTATCTTGCCATGTGTATGATGTGCTATTATTGTTTTTTACGTCCGAATGAAATATCCTATTTGAAAGTAAGCGATATTGATTTGACCGGTCAGACTATTTTGATACGGAAAGAGATTGCAAAAAATGATAAAGACAGTATCCGCACAATACCGGATGCGATGCTTCCCTACATGCAACACCTGCCACTGAACGGGAACAAAAATCAATACCTTTTTTCATTCGACAGGCAACATCAGTTTATTCCGGGAACAAAACATGCCAACTCCCGTGAAATAGCACGGTACTGGAGCAAGCTGCGGAAAATTGTAGGTATTCCGAAAGAGGTACAGTTTTACTCATTAAAAGATACCGGCATTACCAATATGCTTGCCGACGGCGTGGCAGCTAATTTCGTGCAAGGTCAAGCCGACCACAGTTCATTAGCCATAACTTCTATTTATGCCGGCACAACAACGCCGGCAAGCCAGGAACAAATCCGGAAAAAAGCAGGCACGTTTGCGTAGATACGTTTCAATGCCGATTGCCTAAGTGCATAATTTTAGTTCATCTAAAAGATGCTCTACTCCAGCAATAATCTTTTTTTTTTGCTCTGCAGAAAAATGTCCCGGATTGCCGTTTGCGTTTTTGCCTGCCAGCTTCCGCATGATACCGGAAGTATAAGGTATACCGCAATAGTCAGGGAAGAAACTACGGCATTTCAGATATTTTATTTTCTTTGTAAACTCGTCCATTTTTTTTATAAATTTTATAAGCGACGTACCATTTTCCCATCGCCTTTAATAGCCCTTCTACTTTGTGTACATTGCCGGAATAATAATCAATCATAGCATCTATGTCGTCAACTACTTCAAAAGAGTTGTTTTCGACCTTTGCCAAAAAACGCGGCTTCCGGGCGTGATAGATATATACACCGTCTGGCTCAGCCATCGGGTTTTTGGCTATCATAAATTTAGGCTGTTTTAATTTCATTTTCCACCTCCCATGCTTTTGAAAATTCATTGTCGGCAAATAAAGACGCAATGCCGGTGAGTTGTTTTAGCCGCAATATTTCGTCCATGTCCATGCCGATGTGCTTCTTTATCCATGTTTCCTTGCGCCCCAGCAGTATCAATTCCTTTACGATATTGCTCATAAGGTCAATGTCGTGGGAGCCGCGCGCACGATTATGCCGGATGGTTGATGCCATGCGGCTGTCGAGTTCCCGGTTGCCCTCTCGGATGAACGACAGCGGTAAGCGACCGTGAGTACTTTGGCTGATTTTCTTTGATTTTCTTTCCGATTGCCGCCGGTGAAAGCCATCCACAATCCTGATAGTGTCCTCTTCCGGGTTGCCTACTATCGGCATGGTGTATCCGTCCTCTTCGATAGAGGTAATGAGTAACGCCATTTCCGGTGGCGGCACGCTATTGGGATTGTAGTCGTTCCCCTCTACCTTTTCGGATTTCTCCCACGCCACGAAATCTACTGGGTGGTGTTTGAGCGGGCTTACCTCATGCAGTTCCGCCCGCACGTAGTTCAACGCATCAATTTTTTCGTCAATGTCCGAAATAGCGGCGATTAATGCGCACAGCTCTTTTACTTTTTGTGTGATTGCTTCGTTCATAGTGTATCGCGGTATTTCTTTAATAGTTCATTTTGCTTTAACACCTGCCGCTTGGTTATCGAAAACGACAGCGATTGACAGGTAATATCATTTTTAAGTATCGTCATACATAACCGGCGCCATGAGAGGAAATCGGCCTTATTATCCAAACCCGGCAGCACGTCTGGTATGGCTTTGGCTTTTATCACTTCTTTGCCGCCTTTACCTCGATTGCTGTATGTATGCATATTTATGAAAGCATCCGGTGCAAGTTGATTGAGTGTTTGAATATCTTCATCGGCAATCGGGCAACCTACCTGCTGCCAATAACGGATGAAGCGTATAAATTTTGTTACATAAATATCACGTGTTTCCTTTGGTAATGTCTTTAGCAGAAATTTACAATAACTTTTCCACGTATGGCCAGCCGGTAAATCTATACGTTTTGCGCCGGTGGCTTTACTGCCGGCATAGATATTGCCAAAGTTCGCCCCGCTCACGCGGTCAACCACCTTAAACCATGTATCCGGTTCAATCACTTTGAACATATTTAAGCCCGCTTTTTGTTCATCACCGTAAGGCTCGCAAATACGCATCTTATGAAGCGGAACGCCCGCTTTGTAGAACAGGTCGTAGATGTGGTTGTATGGCTTGCGGAACTTGCCGTTGTACGTCCAAATATCGTTTACATGCCAATCGTATATGGGGTAAAAATTTACAGCATTATCCGACACCACTGTGGAATATATTTTGCCTTCATAGTTACCTTTATCATCGCGTGCAATGGCACGGAAGCGGTTCAGACTTTCATCGGTGCGGATGCCTACCAAGCACGCTGTTTTTGCGCCGCCGTGCGCCTGTGCATACCAGTTGCCAAACATCGCAATAAACTCTTCAAAGGTCATATCCTTTTTATAGAAATCAAAAGGATTGTTGCCGGCATTGATGATAAATGGATGTTCCGGCATCGGGCGAACCCACTTGTCGCGCTTTCTATCCTCCCAAAATATCCAGTACGGCTCATACATAGACACGGCGTTGGTTGTTAGCATCGGCAGGCACACCCAGTATGGCTCTATCAAGTCCAGATTATCGAAAATCATTTTTTTGATAAATTCAATAGTGCCTTTATAAAATGCTTCGAGGTCAATAAACAGTACGCCTATTTTTCTCGTGATATTGCGGCCGCGCATATAATCAAGAACGAGGTTCAATACAACCCCGCTATCTTTGCCGCCTGAAAACGAAACGTATATATTTTCAAAATTCTTGAATATGTAATCTATACGTTCATTTGCAGCATCGTAAACATTCGTGTGTAGGTATTGTTTCTTCACAATGTAAGTTCTACTTTATGCCATTTCACGTATGACTGTAAAATTTTAAACCCTGCTTTTTTATATTGCGATAGGCAGGCATTAGTGCAATCCGCCTTTATACATTCTACCTTATTTTCCCTGCACCATTTGACACGCTCTGCAATTAGTTTTTTGTGTATGTTTTTCTTCCGGTACGCTGGAAGCACATAATCATTGGTAAATTCAACATGCGAGGCAAGCCGCCTTATAGCGGCAAAACCGAGTAAATTCATATCTTCTTTGATAATAAACCACAGGTAATTATCATCTGTGAGCATAGGGTAGTTTTCAAATTCAGCAACAATTTTTTTACTCATGGCGAAGGGCGCGACTATTTTGTATAGTTTTGCGCTTGTCCCTTTTAATATCTCTGTTTGAGTAATAATATCCGTTTTCATAGTAATTTCATATTTGGGTACATGACCTAATTCGCGTACAAATGTACGCAATTTCTCCTTATCATTCAAAATTGAACGAACTTCCGCATCAAGGCTGCTTTTTCGTTCGAGATTTTTCATTATTTTAAAATCAATGCCCGCTTCGGTAAGCAGGTTAAATATCTTCATGGATTGCGTCTGTCCCTTCCGGTCAACGCGACCGAGCGAATGTATTTTTTCGCCCCATTTGAATGAGTTGCTAAAATATATCAGGTTGTGCGCTACCTGCAACCCATTTAATGCCCGCCCGCCGGCAGATGTGGTGGCAATAAAGAAACGGGTTTTACCGGCAGTGAACCGCCGCAATTCCGCATCGCGCTCCTTTGGGTTTTCACCGGTGAATACAGCGCAGTCATCGCCCAGATAGTCCCGTAATAAATCTATCTCGAAAAGATACTTGCAAAAAAAGATGTATTGCTCTGTATCGTTCAAAAGTTCATCGAGTAATTTAAACTTATTCGTGCCTAAATATTCATAGCCACTACGCTTACTATGCAGGTATCCGCAGGCTATCTGTTGCAGGCGGGTAAGGTGCAGGAATATCGTTTCAGCGGTATAGTCGCCGCTGTTGATAAGTTCCAGCAACCGTTCTTTTGTGTCATCATAGTATGCTTGCTGGTTATCAGTAAGCGGACAGGTGAGTGTGGTAAATGTTTTATCCGGTAACGTCATACATTCTTCCTTACGTATCTGCATAGTGTACGGCTCTATGAGCGAAACCATATAGTCAAGGTTCTTGTAGCCTACGACTTCATCGTTGTATCCGCTACGGATGACAAACATGTTCTCGAATTGATACCAATTTTTACAGTCGAAAATATACGGGCTTAACAGCGTGTACTGCATATACAGGTTATGTACATTGTCCGTAACCGGCGTAGCAGTCATAATTAACTTGTAGGTGCTTTTCCTACACACCTCGTGGATACGCTCGCTGCGTATAGCGTCATGTGTCTTACACAGGTCGCTTTCGTCCACTATAATCATGGTTTCGGCATCAGCAAAGTGGATAGCGTCAAGGTAGGTAGCATCGCTGCTACTCATGCTCTCAATGCCTAATATTTTCCATTCAAGTTCACTGGCGGGGCAATGCTCTACTATCTGATTGTAGAAGTTGCTCCTCGCCGTGCAGGGAGAGAATACCAGTACCTTACTTATTTGTCCCGCCGCATAACGGCTATCGGCAAGGTCAATCGCTATCTTCGACTTGCCAACGCCGGTATCCCCAATGAGCGCCCCTACTTTCATCGTGGAAAAGAACTCAACGGCGCGGCGCTGATGTGGCATGGCATTAGCGGATATTACCGGCGGCACGTCATCTTGCAGACGAATATGTACCGGTATCTTCCGGCGGCGCAGTTCGCAGTCGTTGATTAGCTCGTGAAACTGCTGTCGAAATTCTGTTTGCAGCCGTTCTTCTTCGAGAATACACCACAAATCTGATTCTTTTGATGAACGCACCTTCACGAATACATCCAACCGGTCATTGACTACTTCAAACCAGCATTTGTACCAAACCGTAGTTCGGCGTGTCCGGTAGTCGAAATAAAGGTGCTCCAACCCATTTTTACGCCATAGGTTGGAGCCTTTAATTCGTTGCTGTAATTCTTGTAGCTCCATCACTACGAGAATTTAGGCGTAGTGTAGGGTTCTACCATTTTCCCTGCTTTTGTTTTTGCCACCTCAAATTCGGCATTGGAAAGTTCGACAAAACCATAAGGTGCGAGGTTTGCTGTCCCTTCCCATACGTGGATAAACTGCCGTTTTCGAGTGGCGAGTTTACCGAAGCTGTTAATCGGAATGCGTACTGTTTGCCATTCCAAGTAGTAACCTTTGACTGTCGGGTAGGTTTTGTTGATACGTTCCTGCATTTCCTGTTTGGCTTTCATTTCTATTTTTTGTTCGGCGATTAATCCTGTTTTGTAGGCCACAAAACGTGTATACCGCGCCCATTTTTCAAAGCGCTTTTCCGCTTCCGCATTTTGTGATTTACACCATGTCAAGTCTTGTGAAGGGCATTCTGTAAATACGTTCACGGAATAATGTTTTAAGTCAATGTAGGCAGATTGCTTACATTTACTTGTGTGATACAGGGAATCACTGTACAGATACAGGCGGTATTTTTCGCCGCCGTTCCAAAATTTACTACGTAAGCCGTGTTTTTCGAGAGTTTCGGAAACGATTGTTCCCAGTTGTTGGATTTTTTCCATGATGTTTTTCCCTGTTTTTAGGCCGGTGGGGCTCCGGTGTTAAATTAAATTTTATGCAAATATAGATAGAAAAATCTATCTATACAAATTTATTTGTATGATTTAATAATTTTTTAATATTGTAAATTGTAATATCGTTTATTCCCTTATCGTCAAAAACTCCGCCCCCACAATCTCCGTATGCGGATTCCGGCTGATGATTTCCTGCCTTCGTTCTCGCACGCCGTATTTCCACAGGAAGCCGAGAAATCGTTTAGGAACTATATGCTCCACGTACAGCAAGCTGTCGCGGCTCTTCACCGTGCCGGCGAACACAGCATTGGTGACACAGCCGTCAAAGGACAGCCATGTGTCCTCGTAGGCGTAGCACTTCACCGTGTCGCGAATAACAATAATACTGTCGAGCGCCAGCCCGCTGCGGGCAACTATCCGCTCTACTTCCGGCGCAGACAGTTCGTAGGACGTTTCCGTCTGCACGGTCGTTACCTGTTCGAGGCGTTTTTTATCGGCTTTCAATTGGGCAATCAACGCATAGTCGGCGGAGCGGTACTGTTTGTATTCGTCAATCGTCAGTTGCAACTGCCGCGCGGACGCGGCATTCAGGCTGTCGTTTACTTTGTAAGTACGCAGACTGTCGAGCAGCACATGCGTGTTGCTTTGATAGATGTTGCGTTCGCTGGCGAGATAGTTTACCCGCGCCCAGAGGCCGGCAATGGTCGCGATGAGCGATGCGGCAATAATACCGATAATGATGTACTTTTTCATATTAGTTTATTTGTTTATTTGTTCATTTGTTTAACTGTTTAACTGTTTAACTGTTTATTTGTTTAACTGTTTAACTGTTTAACTGTTTAACTGTTTAACTGTTTAACTGTTGAGTTGTTTAGTTGTTGAGTTGTTTAGTTGTTGAACTGTTGAGTTGTTTAGTTATGGTCTTTACAGACCTTACAGCCCTTATACAGTTCATCAGTTCATCAGTTCATCAGTTCAACAATTCAACAGTTCATCAATTCAACAATTCAACAATTCAACAGTTCATCAATTCAACAATTCAACAACTAAACAATTTCAATACTTATTGCCTCCCCCTTCTCATCCGCCGCCTTCAACAACGGATACAGTTTAGCAAATGTTTCGGTTGACTCCAGCACCGCGCCGACCGCTTTATTCTTTCCCACTAAAATGCAACCTTCGGTGTCTTTGGGGTAGTTGCCGAT
>JAIROQ010000160.1 GCA_031257455.1 Prevotellaceae bacterium
AGAGTACTGCTGCTGGGTTCCGGCGCATTGAAAATCGGCGAAGCGGGCGAGTTTGACTATTCCGGTTCGCAAGCCTTGAAAGCCCTGCGGGAGGAGGGCATCGAAACCATCCTCATCAATCCGAACATTGCCACCGTGCAGACTTCGGAAGGCGTTGCCGACAAGATTTATTTTTTGCCCGTAACGCCTTTTTTTGTGGAAAAAATTATCCGCAAAGAGTGTCCGGATGGTATCCTGCTTGCCTTTGGCGGGCAAACGGCATTGAACTGCGGCGTGCAGTTATACCGGTCGGGGGTGTTGGAAAAATACCATGTACAGGTCTTGGGAACGCCGGTACAAGCCATTATCGACACGGAAGACCGCGAACTGTTCGTGAAAAGACTGGACGAAATAAATGTAAAAACCATCCGAAGCGTAGCCGTAGCCCATTTGAAAGATGCGCAGGAAGCCGCAAAATCACTGGGCTATCCGGTGATTATCCGTGCGGCATACGCCTTGGGCGGCTTGGGCAGCGGTTTTTGCGACAACGAAGAGGAATTGAAAAAACTCGCCGAAAAAGCGTTTTCCTATTCGCCGCAAATCCTTGTGGAGAAATCGCTGAAAGGGTGGAAAGAAATTGAATACGAAGTGGTGCGCGACCGCTACGACAATTGTATTACGGTGTGCAATATGGAAAATCTCGACCCGTTGGGCATTCACACCGGCGAAAGCATTGTCGTGGCGCCTTCGCAAACGCTTAACAACAGCGAGTACCAGAAGTTGCGCGAACTGTCTATCCGCATCATCCGCCATATCGGGATTGTGGGCGAATGCAACGTGCAATACGCCTTAGACCCGCATTCGGAAGACTACGCCGTGATTGAAGTAAATGCGCGGCTGAGCCGTTCATCGGCGTTGGCGTCGAAGGCTACCGGCTATCCGTTGGCCTTTGTGGCGGCGAAACTGGCATTGGGATACGGCCTGTTCGACTTGAAAAATACGGTAACCAAATCGACAACGGCATTGTTCGAGCCGGCGCTGGACTATATCGTATGCAAAATCCCGCGTTGGGATTTGTCGAAATTTCACGGCGTGTCGCGCGAAATAGGCAGCAGCATGAAAAGCGTGGGCGAGGTAATGGCGATTGGCCGCTCGTTTGAAGAGGCGATACAAAAGGGATTGCGCATGATTGGGCAGGGAGCGCACGGTTTTGTCGCCAACAAAGAAATACAGGTGGACGACATCGACAAATCATTGCGCGAACCTACCGATAACCGGATTTTCGTTATTTCAAAGGCGTTTCAAAAGGGTTATACCATTGACCAAATCCATGCACTGACGAAAATTGATAAGTGGTTTTTATATAAACTGGAACAAATTATTGACACGGCCGCTGAACTGGAAAAAGTGCCGGCATTGCATTCATTGCCCGAAGCCCTGTTGCGGCGGGCGAAGCAACAAGGCTTTTCCGATTTCCAGATTGCGCGGCTGGCATTGAAAGATGCGGATGAAACGGATGCCGCCGTGAGCGCTGTCCGTGCACTGCGCAAGGAAAAAAATATCGTGCCGGTCGTAAAGCAAATAGACACGCTGGCGGCAGAGTATCCGGCGCAAACCAATTATTTATACCTGACCTATAACGGTACGGCTAATGACATACAGTATTCGGGCGATAAACGTTCCGTGATTGTGTTGGGCTCCGGCGCTTACCGTATCGGCAGTTCGGTCGAGTTCGACTGGTGCAGCGTGAATGCCCTGCAAACCATCCGCAGGGAAGGCCGGCGCGGCGTAATGATTAATTACAATCCCGAAACCGTCAGCACCGACTACGATATGTGCGACCGCCTCTATTTCGATGAACTGACCTGCGAACGCGTAATGGATATCATTGAAATGGAAAACGGAGCGGCAGCACTGCCTACTGCCCACTGCCTACTGCCTACTGAAGACTGCCTGCTGGAAGGTGTGGTGGTTTCGGTGGGCGGACAGATTCCGAACAATCTGGCATTGCGTCTGGCGGCAGCCGGCGTTCCTATTTTGGGGACATCGGCCAAAAGCATCGACAATGCCGAAGACCGGCACAAATTTTCTTCCATGCTCGACCGTTTGGGCGTTGACCAGCCGCGTTGGAAAGAATTAAGCAGTATGCGGGAAATTGAAAAGTTTGTAGAAGAAGTCGGTTTTCCGGTACTGGTGCGTCCTTCCTATGTGTTGTCGGGCGCGGCAATGAACGTATGCTCGAACAAAACGGAGCTGGAACAGTTTTTGAAACTTGCCGCCAATGTATCCAAAAAACATCCGGTAGTGGTAAGCGCATTCATCGAAAACGCAAAGGAAATAGAGTTGGACGCTGTGGCAGACAAGGGCGAGGTAATTGCATACGCTATCTCCGAACACATCGAATTTGCCGGCGTACATTCAGGCGATGCAACCATTCAATTCCCACCGCAAAAACTGTACGTGGAAACAGCGCGGCGCATCAAAAAAATTGCGCGGCAAATTGCGCAGGAGTTGCAGATTTCGGGACCGTTCAATATCCAGTTCCTCGCAAAAGAGAACGACATTAAAGTAATTGAATGTAACCTGCGGGCGTCACGAAGTTTCCCGTTTGTATCAAAAGTATTAAAGATAAATTTCATCGACATCGCCACCAAAATCATGTTGGGCTTGCCGGTGGAAAAACCGCGCAAAAATGCTTTTGACCTTGATTATGTCGGAATCAAGGCATCGCAGTTTTCATTCACCCGCCTGCAAAAAGCCGATCCCGTACTGGGCGTGGACATGGCTTCCACCGGCGAAGTCGGCTGTATCGGTGACGACAGTCCCGAAGCGGTGCTTACGGCCATGCTTTCGGTGGGCTATAAAATCCCGAAATCAACAATACTGCTTTCCACCGGTGACGCGAAACAAAAAGCATCTATGCTGGAAAGCGCGAAATTATTGCACGAGAAAGGTTATACGCTCTACGCTACCACCGGCACGCAAAAATATCTGGAAGAAAACGGCATCCCCACCCTGCTGGCGCACTGGCCAGACGAGGAAGGAGAACCGCAAGCCATAGAACTGCTCCGCAACAAGACCATTGACTTTGTAGTGAACATTCCCAAAAACCTTTCGCAACGCGAACTAACCAAAGGCTATCAAGTGCGCCGCGCCGCTATTGATTTCAATGTTCCGCTCATCACCAACGCCCGCCTTGCTGCGGCATTCATCAACGCCTTCTGCGAAATCAACGAAGAGGAAATTTCTATTAAGCGGTGGGACGAATATAAATAAACTGTTTGCGAAAACGGTTTGAAATGGATATTATTTCACACTTTCAGGTATCCGAAGATTATTCAACGCTTGGACAAATAATTCAGGCAGGCAAATATTGTTTATTCCCAGTGCGTTCTTGAATAATGGAGCAATTTGTTCATCACTAAATCCTGCTATGCCACATCCGATACGGGTAACATAGAAAAACAATTCGGGATGCGTTTTAGCGAACTCGATAAATTCATCTACATACGGAGCGATAGTTTCCACACCACCTTGCATGGTTGGAATAGCATAACTTTGCCCTTGCAATCCCACCCCTTGTTCCCAAATAGCGCCAAATTTATTTAACGCTACTCGCGCCGCGCCACCACCGTGATGCCCTGCGAGATTACTGCCGAATACAAAAATCTCATCGTCTGCCAAAGATTTTATATGATTCGGAGTAAATGCAGGCCGTTTGTTTTCGATTTTAGCAATACTACCGGAATTATTACGTTTTTTGGGGAAATCATAATTTGTCATAAAAAATGTTTTTTTGCAAAGTTAGCATTTCCTTTTGAAGAAATGAAAAAAAAGAATAACTTGGGGGCGGTCGTCACGCAAGTAAACCAGTAAGTATCTTGGAGTATGAATCCGGTGCAAAGTAC
>JAIROQ010000004.1 GCA_031257455.1 Prevotellaceae bacterium
GACACAGTTTTACAACAGCAGAATATAATACGGCCGGTACATGGACTTATTACCGGCAAGTGCGCGATAACACGTGTGCAACCACTACATGGCAACAATCATCAGGCTCGTATAGCTTAATTGTACTCGCCTGTCCTTACACCGGTAGCGATTTATATATGACATCTTCTTATCCATGCCAACAGCGCACCAGCGGTGCAAAAAATTGGGAAGCCTACATAAGAGACAGCAGGGATAACAAGATTTACCGAATTACACAATTCTCCGATGGCAGTTGGTGGATGGCAGAAGATATGAACAATGCGACTAAAGTAAAGTACACCTGTTCCGGAGTAAACCTGTACACTCCGCTTGATAAACCTGATTGTCCTAGTGGATGGATTTTGCCAACAATGGCTAAAATTAAGGCCCGATGGCCTGCGGGTTATGCAGCTGATAATTATGGTGGCCAATGGGCAGTCGGCCCATATGTTCATGGTGGATGTGGAACACAACCCGTAAACTGCCATCCTTTGTCTTCTTCCATATCGGCGCTATTCACCGTTGCAAGTGACTGTAACGTTTGTTTGCACATGTATGCGAACAGTTCGGATTGGCTTCACCATTGTAGTGCATCTTTAAGTTGCAATACAACTGCTGAAGCCAGCGGTGGTCGGGTTCGTTGCTACCGCCAACTGTAATTTTAACTACATACTTTAGTAATATAGAAGCAAAAAAATCCTGCTTCTTAAAATCGTTGCGTCCTATTCCCCTGAGGCTTTCATCGCGCAACTATGAAAAAATAAAATGTTCTTTAAATGTAGTCATATAGGAGTAAAATAAATATAGCCTCTATTTTTCTCCATCCAGTAAGGCTCTTTAAACACTTGCGGCATGAGCCGTAACTGCCAGCGAGGGCTGATAAAAAATAATTCACTTTTTTGTGAATATAAAAATAATGCTTAATTTTGCCTTGTCGAATAATATGATATGGACGTTGTTTTTGAAAAGGAATACTTGCGGGAATTGTATCAGACGGGTAAAACAACCGACAAGAAACATCGGTTTCAACCCGCTATCGTCCGCAAGTATATACGTGTCGTTGATATTATGATTGACCAACCCGACACGCCGGCGCTTAAAAAATATAATGGGTTGAATTATGAAAAACTGAAAGGAGATAAGGCTGGTTTGTCATCTGTCAGAGTAAACGACCAATATCGTATTGAATTTGAAGAAAAAACAGTAAACGACCAATCGTTTGCCACAATATGTAATATCATAGAGCTATCCAACCATTATAAATAAATTAGATATGATTACTATTCCGGGCGTTGCCCACAATATGATTGCTAACAACCTTGAACCGGCTTATCCTACGCATCCGGGTGAAGTGTTGAAAGACGAAATAGCGTATAGAGGCGTATCGCAGCGTAAACTTGCTGCTGATATGGGTGTGCCATATACGCAGTTGAATGAAGTATTGAATGGTAAAAGACCAGTAAATACTGAATTTGCGTTGCTCGTGGAAGCTGTTTTGGATTTGCCGGCCGAGCCATTGCTTAAAATGCAGGCACGTTACAACGTGATTGTAGCCAAACGTGACGGCAAATTTATTGAGAAATTGAACAAAATACGACAGGTCGCCGCTGTGCTTTGAATAATCCGGTTGCATTTGGCACTTGAACCTGTTCCCACGAAATTTTTCCCTATAAATTTGCACAATTCCAAATTTTAGGTTACTTTTGCACTCCGAAAAATTCCTCAGTAGCTCAGTTGGTCAGAGCATCTGACTGTTAATCAGAGGGTCCCAGGTTCAAGTCCTGGCTGAGGAGCAAAAGAGACTTACTGCATTGGCGGTAAGTTTCTTATTTTATTATGGCTTGTTCCCTTCTACCCCGTATGAATATTCAAATACATTGCGGGACGTTCCGGTAAAATGACTATCTTTGTAGCCTTTTTTTAACATATAATGATACTAACTTTACAAAAGTAATTCAACTGATGAAAGGCAAATTCGTACTTTTCTTCTGCTTTCTCGCCGGCGGGCTTTATGCGCAACCTCAGGACACTATAAAAACGATTGAACTGGCCACGATAAATTTTTATTCCTACAAGAAAACAAGTTCCCTTGAAAATCTTCCGGCAGCTTATTCGTATTTTCCGGCCACAGCCATTGAAAAGAATGCTATTGACGCGCCTGCGAAATTGACAGGCATAATACCCAATTTTTATATGCCCGGCTATGGCGCAAAACTTACGTCAGCCATTTATATACGGGGAGTCGGCTCGCGCATGAACGACCCGGCAGTGGGGCTTTATGTGGATAATATTCCATATCTGGATAAAAGCATGTACGATTTCGATTTTTATGACCTCGCCGGAATTGAAGTACTGCGCGGGCCGCAGGGCGCACTGTACGGACGTAATACCATGGGCGGCATCATTAACATTTATACGTCCTCGCCGCTCCTGCAACAGGGAACAAAGTTTTTCCTGTCGTATGGAAACGGGAATACCCTGCAATCCGGCTTGGCGTATAGCGCTAAACCCGGCGACAATATCGGGGTTTCGGCAAGTATGAATTACAAAACGTCCGATGGTTTTTTCACCAACCGGTTTACGAATACGCCGGCCGGTACGCTGCAGTCATACGGGCTGCGCCTCCGTGCCGATTGGAAAATCAATGATTATTGGCAATTGAATTATATTATCAGTGGCGAAAACAGCCGGCAAAACGGCTATCCATACGGCTTGGCAAGCGCACAGGGTAAGGCGGGCGACAATATCAGCTACAATGACGAATCGAATTATGCGCGCCGGTGGCTTGTGAATAGTTTATATTTGCGGTACAAAGGGGATGGCTATACGGTAGAAAGCGCCACATCGCACCAGTATTTTGACGATGCGATGCAAATGGACCAGGATTTCCGTCCGGACAGCCTTTTTACTTTGGAGCAATTGCAGCGCCAGCATGCTTTCACGCAGGAAATAATTTTCCAATCAACCGGCGCGGAAAAATACCAATGGCTGTTCGGCGCTTTTGGTTTCTACAAAGGACTGTCCACCGATGCGCCGGTTACGTTGAAAAAAGATTTTTTCAACCGGCTAATTTTTTCACAAATACCGCCAACCGCTCCCGTTTCGCTTTGGACTGCGGAGGACTGTTATTCGTCCGGCCATTATACAACGCCGTCATCCGGCATATCGCTGTTTCACCAGTCCACCTTCCGCCGGTTTCTTTTCGACAACCTCACAGCCACCGCCGGCGTGAGGCTGGACTATGAAAAGATTGCCATCAACCATGAGACCTGTGCGCTGGATTTTCCGATTCAGGGAAAAATGACCATTCCCCGCCCCCCCGGTACTGTGATACCGCTTGATTACCGCATCGGCGTTCGCATTAGCGGCAAGGATGCGCAATCATTTCTACAGTTCTCGCCCAAATTCACCCTGCACTATGAATGGACGGCCGGCAACCGGATATATGCGTCTGTAAGCCGCGGTTATCGCGCCGGCGGTTACAATTTTCAGCTTTTTTCGGATGTATTGCAAAGCGAATTGGAGACATTGGCAAAAACGCCGGAAACGCAAACAAAAGACATGACAATAGACGCCGGTCTTATTTCCTATAAACCCGAATACAGCTGGAACTATGAAGCCGGTGCACGCGTGGCAGGCTTCCAAAACCGGTGGCAGGCGGAAGTGTCGCTGTTTTATATTGACAGCCGCGACCAACAAATTACGCAATTTGTTCCCAGCGGACTGGGCAGGATGATGAAAAATGCCGGACGGTCGCAGAGCTACGGCGCAGAAGTATTATTGAATGGTTCGATAAATGATTTTTCGGCTACGGTCAACTACGGTTATACCCACGCCGCCTTTTTACAGTACAGCGATTCCCTGAGCGCCGGTAACCAACGGCTGCCGGTAGATTATCGGGGAAAATATATTCCTTTTGTACCGCAACATACCTTGTCGGCCTGTGCGGAATATGTATTCCATTTCCGCCGCTGTTGGTTGGAACGCCTGACAATAAGCACGCGATACACCGGTTTGGGAAAAATTTATTTTTCCGAAAATAATGACGCCGTGCAACATTTTTACGGCTTGCTGGACGCTTCGGTAACGGCTGTGAAAAATAAATTTTCCCTGAGCCTGTGGGGTAAAAACCTGACGAATGCCACTTATAATTTATTTTTCTTTCACGGCATGAACGGTAATTCTTTTGCTCAACAAGGCCTGCCGCTGCAGTTCGGCATCACGCTACGGAAAAAATTATGACGAGGTATGAGGGTTGTTGAGTTGTTGAACTGTTGAGTTGTTGAATTGTTGAGTTGTTGAACTGTTGAACTGTTGAACTGTTGAACTGTTGAGTTGTTGAACTGTTGAATTGTTGAGTTGTTTATTTGTTGATTTGTTTAGTGGCGTCAGCCAAATCTGTAAATCTGTAAATCTGTAAATCTGTAAATCTGTAAATCTGTAAATCCGTAATTAGTCACATTAGCACATTACAAGGCAGCCCCCTGATTTTCGCGCGGGATACTGCCGGTGCATCGTGGAAAACCCGTGCGCCGCGCGAGGTGCAGGGCGGGGCATGTGGCGCTACTAAGGTTGGATAAATTTACAGATTTACGGATTGACAGATTTGAAAATGTGCTAATGTGACTAAT
>JAIROQ010000133.1 GCA_031257455.1 Prevotellaceae bacterium
AATACGGCGGCAGGACTGAAAGAAAAGCACGAAGAGATTATCAGTAGCCATCAAGCAAAACTGTCCGGCCTGAAGCAGCAGCAAGGAGCAATGAGAGATTTGAAGATAGATTTCGACCACACGTCCATTCATCCGGGAAAACTGCTCATCGAAGCCCGGCAAATCAATTTCGCATACCAACCGGAGTTGCCGCTGTGGAAAAAGCCGCTGGACTTCACCCTCTACAGTCACGACCGCATCCACCTTTTGGGAGACAACGGCGCCGGAAAAACTACGCTCATCAAGTTGCTGACCGGCTCGCTCTGTCCGTCCTGCGGGACAATCAGGCGTGCGGACTTCCGCTGGATTTACTTAGACCAGGACTACACCCAAGTGAATGCGGCTTGCCGCATCGAAGAACTCGCCGCCACACACAACCGCCAGCATCTGGCAGTGCATGAAGTGAGGTTGCGCCTGAACCGCTTCCTGTTCCCTCCCAACACGTGGAACAAACCGTGCCACGCATTGAGCGGCGGCGAGAAACTGCGCCTCTACCTCTGCTGCCTGATGCTCTCCAACCAAACCCCCGACCTCATCATCCTCGACGAGCCCACCAACAACCTCGACCTCTCAAGCCTGCAGGTATTAACCCAAACCCTCAAGCATTACAGAGGCAGCCTGCTGGTTATTTCGCACGACCGGCACTTTGTGGAAGAAATCGGGGTGAGTGGGAAAAAATTTATGTGATTGGCCACTTCCGCTTTAAATGTGTTCGATTTGGAAAAAATGCACACCGCTTCGCTGTAAATCTCACGAGAATTTTCATCCCTCGGTATGTATAATTGATAAATTTCACGTATATTTAGGAATTGAATTCAGCGCCAACCGGACATGCCTAAAAGTAAAAATAACCGTAAACGGGCGAAAAAGAATTATCGCCCTGCCCCGCCGCAAGGCGACTTCCGGCCGCGAATGTCGCAGACGCAGTTCCGGCTATACGAGTGAACTATCGACAGTGGTGTTAAATTCCACGTGCGTTTCATTCCGCAGCGCGAAAAAAGGGTGAGTACCGTCAATTTGTCATTATTTAAACGCCGAGCCAGACAATTTGTCTGCCGGAAGGCTTTTGCAGGCTTACAAAACCCACTTGCAGGGTTGCAAGACACTTTTGCCCGCGGGCAAAACCCACTTGCAGGGTTGCAAACGAACAGTGAACAGCGAACAGTGAACAATGAACAGTGCGCTTGCCGCCATTAACCATTATTCACTGTTCACTGTTAAAAAAAAACCGGCTCTTTCGATCTGATATTAGTTTCTAAACGCGTAAAAAAGAAACTGCCGAAAGAGCCGGTTATTATTCCAGATAACCGAATATCCGGAGTAGTAAAAATACCGCCCAAACGACAATCGATATAAAAAGTAAAAAAACCAATGCAATGAATAACCAATCTCTTTTTTTCATAATTTTTTATTTTAGGTATTTTTTTTATTAACGTTACCATCAAAAAGCGAAACATGGACTCTGTCTATCATTTCTCGAAGGCTCTTCACTGCCCCATAACAAAACAAACAAATCCACGTTTCCAAAATGGTTTTGTTTTATTTTATTATGATTGAAATAGTGAAGAGATTCAAGAAAAAATAAAAACATCCAACCTTTCAAAGAGCATAAAAACGGTGCAAATATAAGACTTTTTTTTAATATTTCATTAAAATACCAGCGCCACGCCAGCCCCGCCGCTGATGCCGTGATGCAGGTAAAGGTAATAGTTTTGGTAGTGTTGGTTCAGCAGGTTATTGCCGTAAACAAAAGCCGAGAGCCATTTGTAGCATTTGTATTCCACCTGTAGCGACACGTCCACGTAGGGTTTAATGGTGGCGGCAATTATGCCGGTTTCCGGGTTTTGGTAGCGTACGGGGGCGCTGCCGCGAGCGGTGACGCCCAAGCCGAACGTAAATTCATCGTATTTGTAGCGGAGGTCGGCATTGAGTTCCCACGAAGGCTTGTGCCATGCCTTAAAGTTTTCCTCGCCCCGGTTGAAGAAATAGAGATAATAACGTCCGCGCACAATGGCTTCCAGGCCGGCAATGGTGTAATCCACATCGCCGCCGACCGTGAACCGGCTGGTTTTATTATATACCACCTCGAAATTATTCCGCAGGTAACCGGGAATAAACGAATCGGACGGGTCGCCGGACAATGCCTGCATACTGTTTACGTAAAAATACAGGTTGTTCGTGTAGTCATAAGACACGAACAGGTTGTATCCGGCAATATCAAATACCCGTCCTTTTCCGCCGACCGTTACGTCAAACGGCGTTTGGGTATTTTCGATGGCCAGTCCCGGCAGGATGTAGGGGTTTTCGAGGGCTGTTTTTTGGTAGGTATTGATGGCTGTTTGCCCGTATATTCTTGCATAGGCCGAAAGATAGTCCGTCAGCCTTGCGGCGAAAGATATATCCGGGAAAAAGTACAAAGACAGTTTGCCCGTATCGCGTTGGGGCGCCCGTGAATTATATACGCCTTCCAGGTTTGCGCCCACCGAAATGCTGATACCGTCTTTCCGGTATTCGTAGGCCGGCGTAACGGTAAACACGCCATCGGACAGGCGTGCGGCGTTTTCTTTATTGAAAACCGCCGCCCTGAAGGCAAGGCTTCCCGAATGGATATGCCCGAAGGTTTGTGCAATCTTCCCATGAATGCCGCCGATGTATTCGGATACGGGCATACCGGCCGCCGCGCTTTGCATGGTAAAAGCCTTGTCGTGCGTATAGCCGAACGTTAAATTCACATGGTAGGTAAACCCGTCATGCATGTTTTTGGAAGCAATACCCAGTTCGGCATTATAGATATTATATACCTGTTCCAGCTTTCTTTTTATATAACCGGGGTCATCGTTGACAGCGTCAATGTAGCTGGAGTAGTCGCTGGAGAGGCGGGCAAGGTAAGCGGTATCGTGTCCGTGAAAGAGCAGATAACGCCGTTTGTAGTCGAACGAGGCATGGAGCAGCATGTTTTTAATCCGGTGCTGCAATGATACGCCGAAATCGTGTTGCGCATTGTATCCGATAATGGTTTCGGGAAGCGTGTAGCCCGGCGGCTGTTCCGCGACCAGCGCCGTGTTTGCCCAATACGAGCGATGGTTGTAATAAATGCTTACGATGGAGTTTTTAATATTCCGGTTATGCAGGTAAAGGTCTGCCAGCGGCGTCCACGGGTAGCTTAATCCGAGACGCAGGTAGCCGTAGTTCCGCAGGGGAGCGTCCACCCGTTCTTCTATGGCGGCAGGCTGCATACTGCCGGACACGCTGAATATGGGCAGGAACACCGGACTGACCTTGTAATTGAACGAGGTCGTGAAGCCGGAAATGGAATCGCCGGTTTTCAAAGGCACGGCTATACGGTCGGCGTCCACAATGGTGCGTTCATAGGTACGGGTTACTTCCACCACGCGTGTTTCTATCGTGGTAGTGGTGCTGCCGCTGCGGGTTTGGGCATATATATTTCCGCAGCATAACGCATAACCTGTCATGAACAATATATAACCTTTTATTTTCATACTGCCGGTTGGTGTTTATTTTTTTAATGCTTCCATGCGTTGTTTTACCGTTTCAATAATGCCGTCATCCGTATTTTTATAGCCTTTCAGGATACTGTCATAAGTAGCTTCGGCCTGCGTGATATTGCCTTTCAGGGCATATTGTTCCGCGAGGGTAACAAGCGTCATGGCCGTCCAATATTGATAGATGTTGGCTTCGGAGTTGATAAATTTCACGGCCATTGCTTCGCCTTCTTCAAATTTGCCCTGCTTAAAGGTAGCTGCTATAAGATAAAAATTCGCTTCCGCATTTTCCCTGTCGTTGATTTTTTTCGCTGCAAGTTCCCTGTAGAGCTGCAGGGCTTCTTCTTCCTGTCCCAGTATTCGCCAGCTGTTGGCTTTTATCGAAGTCATTTCGCGTGCCTGCGGTTCGCTGATAGCGGGCATGAGCAGGGCGGCATGCGCTATGTTCGCCGCTTCGCGGTAATTGCGGAGTTTTTCAAAATGTATTTTGGCCATGTCTATATGCGCCGACAGTTGCACGCTTGCGTTTTCGGTCAGTTGCGACAGCTGTTTCAAATTTTCCACCGCCGCCGGATAGTCTTCCAGAAAAATATTTGCCTGTCCCGATTTTATAAGCGACTGCTCCTTGTAGATATTGTTATCCGCATCATTGATGACATATTTAAATTCCGATACGGCTTCCATGTAATTCCGCCGTTCATAATAGCACGTGGCCAGATAGTAGTGCGCCGGCAATATATTGGCGTTATTCGGGTAATTGGCGATAAATACCTTAAATTCGGGAATGGCTTTGTCGCAACTGCCGGAGTTGGCTGATTTTTCGGCGGCGCTATAGAGGGAAAGCGCCCGTTCGGCTGTGTTCGATTCTTTACCGATGCTTTCCAGATACTGGAAATAGAGATTGGGCGTTCCCTTATCCAGATAGGCGTTTTGCAGGCCTTCCAGCGCGCTTTTTTCATCTACGGAATTGGGGACGGCTTTTTGTTGCGCTTTGGTATAATATTCCACCGCCTCGTCCATCCGGTTGGTATTGGTGCATAGCAGCCCCAATTCGATAAGGGCATGGACGATTTGGGGGCTGCCGGGATAGTCCGCGAGTAATTGCTTAAACGCCGTTTCCGCTTCATTGTAGCGGGTATATTGGAAATAAGTACGCCCCAACTCCAGCAGGCCGGCCGGCGCATATTCGGAATGCGTGTATTTCTTTAATAATTCCTGCAAGGTTTCTATTTTGCGTTCATGGCGGCTCAGCAAGCCGTATGAAAGCGCTTTTTGGTACAGGGCATAATCGGGATTGGCGGCGTCCATATCGGCGGCGGCAGTATAGTTTTCCGCTGCCGGCCAATACTTGCTTTGGATATAATGGCAGTCGCCGATACGGTTATACGAGTCGGCTACCTGCATCCGGAACGATTGCCCTGCCGCCGCAATGAACTTGCGAAACCACGAGAGGGCATTATCATAGTCGTCCTGCCTGTAATAGCAATAGGCCAAATTGTAATGCGCCGCTATGTATTCATTTCTGGACTGCATTGCGCCGCTTCCCGAAACAAAGGCTTCAAACTGTTTCTGCGCTTCCTTATAGAGGCCGAGCAGATAATATATATCGGCTTTATAATATTTCGCCAGCGCTTCCACAGTTGCGTCATAGCGGGCGACCCTGAGCGAGGCTTCCAGATAGTTGAGCGCTTCCTCGTATTTTGAGCTGTCCTGCTCATCGTACAGTTGCTTGCCGATAATAAAATTCAACCGTTGTATGTCGGACTGTTCCTTATCGCTGGGTTTCGGGATGAGAGACAGCTGCTCCAACGCCTGCCGGTAATCGTTCTTGATGATATGCAATGCCGCCAGGTAGCCTTTTATTTCAGGATTTGCATCTTCGTCTGGATATTTTTCCAAGTATTGTTTCATCGGTTCGCCGCTATTCTGTAATTCCAGCGACAGCTTGGCATATTGGAAAAAGGCGTCCTTCGTGAGCGCCGGCAGGAACGATTGTTGCGAAGCGGCATAAAAAGCCTTTTGCGAGTCGGCTTTTTTATCAATGGTCAAATAAATACTTCCCAGATAATAGTATGAATTTTGCGCCAGTGAATCCTGCTGCGCACGGCTCACCTGATTGAAGTAACGGGCAGCTTCGGTATAATTGGCGGCGTGGTATTCAAGCAAACCGAGAAAATATTCGTCCGTACGCGAAAGATTGGTTTTCTGCGGCGAATAAATGGCGAAATATTCGCGTGCCTTATCATAATTCCCGATATGGTAACAGGACTCGGCAATGATACGCGCCATTTCCGAATGATACGGTTCGCTCATGGTGGGCAGGAGTTTTTCGCCCGTCTTTATCACTTCTTCGTAATCCTGCTGCGAATAGTAGATATTGAGCAGGTAGAACAGCGCCTGTGCGGCAAAGCGGTCGTCCGTAGAGATTTTTTCAAACGCCAGTTGCGCCGAAATATAATGCTGCTTCAAGTATTCCGTATGACCATAATAATAAGTCGCCGGTACGCTATAGGGGCTGTCGGGAACATCCTTGATTTCAATAAAACATTTGTTCGCCAAATCTATTTCGCCGGTTTCAAAATAAGCATACCCCTTTTTGAAAACGCATTCCACATGTTCGTAGTAACGCAGGGCGCGGCTGTCCACTTCTTCATACCATTGAAGCGCCTTCCTGTAATCCTGTTCCTGAAAATAATAATTGGCCAATTGAAACGTTACACGGTTGATATTTTTATTTTCGGAATGGTTTCCCCGCAAATCCTCCACATAGGTTTCCAGATTGGGCAAATGTAATTCGATGGCGCACATGGCGCGGTAATAAGCTATTTCCGATAATGTCAGCCGGTCGGCAGGGTCGGTTTCTTTGGACGCACGGAGAAATACCATCTCCGCATCGGTATACAGACCTTTTTCAAATAAGTCAACCCCTTTTTGGTACAACTCGTTGAATTTCTTTTCCACGTTTTGGGAATACACCGTTCCGGCGAAAATAAACGTAACAAGAACGGTGAAAAAACTTTTCGACATTATTTTTGTACACGCTGAAAGTTGCATTTTTCTATTAAGAGAATGAAAAAATTTGCGTAAAGATACAAACTAAATCCGTAACTTTGTAGTGTTTTTTACAGTTTCTACAAACATTTTTTTCAAATATCTTATTTTTATATTCATAATTCACTCATAATACATACAAAATGGACAGCAAGTATATTATCGATTTTCGTAATGTAAGCATTTTTCAAGGAAGCCATTTGATTTTGAAAGAGGTTACACTACAGGTAGAACCCGGCGAATGGGTTTATTTCATTGGGAAAGTAGGAAGCGGAAAGACCAGCCTGATACGCGCCATTCACGGAGAACTGCCCGTAGAAGACGGCCATGCCACTGTCGCAGGATTTGATTTGCTGGCGATGAAATCGAAATATATCCCGCGAATGAGACGTAAAATGGGCGTAGTATTTCAGGACTTTCAACTCCTGCACGACCGCCCGGTGTACGATAACTTATTATTTGTCCTGCGTGCCACAGGTTGGCGCGACAAAAAATTGATTAACGAACGAATCACAAAAGTACTGGAAGCTGTGGAATTGAAACGGAAAGCAAAGGACATGCCGCATCAGCTCTCGGGCGGCGAACAGCAGCGCATCGCCATTGCACGGGCATTGCTCAACAACCCCGAACTCATCATCGCAGACGAACCTACGGGCAATCTCGACAGCGAAACCGCTACCGACATCATGAAAATCCTCCTCGAAATTCACCGCCGCGAAGGCCCCGCGGTTATCATGGTTACCCATAACCAGACCATCCTCAAAAACTATCCTGCCCGCACCCTGCGCTGCGACAGGGGACGACTGCTCCCTGTCGAAAACAGTGACGAAATTGATTTTAACGAATGGTAGAAAAAGAATTAGGAATTGGTGGCGGCGATTCACAGATTTACAGATTTGGCTTGCGCCCCAATCTGCGCAATCCATAATATAAATCTGCGCAATTCATACCAATCCGTGTAATTCGTACCAACAAAAAAAACCGCAGAAATATTTGCTATTAAAAAATATTGTTTTATATTTGTGGCGTTAATACGTGCTCTTTGAAATACTAAATTGATATTAGTAAAATATCGCTTTAACTTTTATTCTGCGTGCTTTTCGAAACTTGGAAAACTTCAACACTGTGGGAATATAAGTAAAAGCAACCATGTCAAAAGTGGGAATGGTTGTTGTACTTATTTACAGTGTGGGTTTCCAAGACCTCGAAAAGCAGTAAGTATCGCTTCCGTTTCCGCTTTTAATTTTTTAACGGAATAAGAAAAAATCACAGTAAAAGTTGAAGAAATAATTTGCAGAAAACAGATATTAAAACTTTCTGCAATGATTGGCAGCGAATAAAAATTCGTAGCAAGGGGTTGTTTATACAGAAAAAGTTTGTGTTTGGAAAACAGCCCTGATGCTACAAAAATAATAACAATTAAAAATTAAATGTTATGAAAAAAATGCTTCTTTTCTTATGCTTGTTGCTGTTGGCAGCAAGTTGCGCGACACAAAAACAAACAGCGAACAATGCGGTGCCGTATGTGTATTATACCGGCGATGATGCGCCGGCGGCGTCTTCCGGCGTAGTTGCTTATCCAGATGAAAAGGAAATCCCGTAGGGATTACCGTTCGGTAGAAAAATGTACCGTATCTGTTTTTGCATTCCGTCAGGAATGCATCCAATTACCAAAAGGACGCATACCCTACGGGATGCGATGGGGAAAATAATCGGCATTTTCTACCAAGCGACTCATTCCTGCGGAATGATTTTCAATCCGCGTAATCCGTATTAATCCGTGTAATTTGTATAAACTAAAAATAAATAATCATGAAAAAAATTCTCTCTCTTTTTGCTTTGCTTGCCAGCATTACCGCAAGCGCCGCCGTAACCGTTACACCGCTAAACGTAAACTACGGCACAAAAACAGTAACTTTCCGCGTGTCATGGGGTACGGCCGCCAATAACCGCGTGTGGGTATGGGTGGATTTGTGTCCCATCGCCGGAACTACTGCCGGCACATTTGCCAAAGCCGTTATCAGCGGAGCTGCGGCTACTGCCGGCAGCATTGATGTAGCTACGCTCAACGGTCGCGGCTTTTATGTAACGACCAACCCCTCGACTGTAACCGCCACGTTGAGCAACGCTACCGGCAATTTCAATTGGTGCGCCTACGGTAGCGATTTTCCACCGAATGCCATAGACTACAGCAGCGGCGGCTATGCGTTAAGAGGCTCGCCGCCGTTTATTATTACCACTTCATCCGGCACTACCGAAGTAAACGCCAACACTTTTTCCGGCGGCACGATAACCGCCCTCACAGACGCCAC
>JAIROQ010000166.1 GCA_031257455.1 Prevotellaceae bacterium
AAATTGTCGCTTTTTTTGACATATGGATGCCCTGACGGGCAATGTACGCACATAGAATATTCCAAGCATTCATTCATCAAATGTTTTTCCCGTCAGGGAAAACATATCAATAGAAAAATCTAAACTTATAGTAGAATACGCATAAATTCTCGCCGCGATAAATATTTTCCATCTTGAAATTTACCAATCTGTAAATTTTATTTATCTTTGCCGCACAAAACAGGACGTTTAGCAATGGAATTGGAAGAATTAATAAAAGGAATATTAGTTGGCTTGGGAGCTTCTATCCCGTTGGGGCCTATAGGCGTATTGGTCGTTCAGCGCACTATCAGCAAGGGGCGGCAATCGGGTTTTATTTCCGGGTTGGGCGCAGCAACGGCAGATACTATTTTTGCCGCCTTGGCAGTGCTCAGTTTGGCATTTGTGCAACGCATTTTCAATGCAAACGAAAACTGGTTTCTGATTGGCGGCGGCTTATTGGTGGCCGGTATTGGCCTGACGGTTTATTTATCGAACCCGGTCAAGCAACTGCGCCGCAAGAAACAGGCCAGCCGGTCGTTTGAAGATTATATCTCCGTTTTTATCCTCACCATATCCAATCCGGGCGCCACATTCCTGATGTTGGCGCTGTTTGCGTTGGTGGGCGTCAATATCGACAAGGAATCGGGCGTGCTGAATATTGCTATTGTCCTGTGGGGCGTGGTGCTTGGTTCGGCGGCATGGTGGTTTTTCCTCAGTTGGCTTATCAACCGCTTCCGTCATCGTTTCCGCATCCGGCAACTGTGGTATATTAACCGCATTGCCGGCATTATTATTATCATTCTCGGAATTATTTCCCTCTTCGATGGATTGGCCATGCTGTTATTCAATATAGGAATCGGAAATTAGGAATGAAGAATTTGCAAAACCGCAAAGTTCATTCCTAATTCTTAATTTCTAATTCCTGATTAAATTAAATGGTGATTTTGTCGTCGTTTTTGTCAAACCATTGGTGTTGCAGCAGGGCAAAAGAACTTACCGCTTTAATACTTAACCGGCATTTATTTTGTATTGCCCATTTCACGCGGCGCGAAAGCAGCCCGTATTGTAGATACGCCGCCATATAAGGATGCACTTTCAGCACAAGGTTTTTCATTTTCTTTTCGCCGGAGAGGTATATCAACTGGTTTTGCAATATATCTTCAAAGACAATAGACGGCATTATTTTTCCGGTGCCGTTGCAGCTGGGGCATAGCTCGTCATTGCGGATTTGCGTAGCGGGGCGTACGCGCTGGCGCGTCAGTTGCATCAATCCAAATCTTGACAGCGGCAGGATATTATGCCGGGCGCGGTCGAAACCCATTGCATCGCGCATGGCGTTAAACACTTTTTGCCGGTTGTCGGAGCGTTCCATATCAATAAGGTCAATCACAATAATCCCGCCGATATCGCGCAAACGCAGTTGCCGCGCCACTTCGGTTACGGCCATCAGGTTTACTTCCAGCGCTTGCTCTTCCTGGTTGTCTGCGGTTTTAATCCGCCCGCTGTTTACGTCAATCACATGCAGGGCTTCGGTTTGCTCCATAATGATGTATGCGCCGCGTTTCAATGATACATATTTCCCGAACGACCCGCGTATTTGCCGCGACACGCCGTAATGCTCAAAAATAGGCTCTTTCCCCGTGTACAGTTTGACGATTTTTCCCTTTTCCGGGAAAATAGACGTAACGTATTCTTTCACCTCTTCAAACAGCGAAGAGTCGTTCACGTAAATATTGTTGAACGTGCCGTTGAGCATATCGCGCAGAATGGCCGATGTGCGGTTGATTTCATTCACCAATAATTGCGGCGGCTTGCTTGAACCGATTTTATTGACGCACGTTTCCCAACGCCGAACCAAAGCCGTTAATTCCGGCGCCAGCGTAGCTGTTTTTTTCCCTTCGGCGACTGTACGCACGATTACGCCGAAGCCCGGCGGCAGAATGCTTTTGACCAAGCGTTCCATCCGGCGGCGTTCTTCGCGGTCGCCTATTTTTTGCGAAATGGAAATCTTATCGGAAAAGGGAATAAGCACCAAATTGCGTCCTGCCAATGAAATTTCCGATGTCAGTCGCGGTCCTTTGGTGGAAATAGCTTCTTTTACTACCTGCACCAACACCGGCTGTCCGGGCGACAGTACATCACTGATTTTTCCATCTTTCGGCAGAATAGTATCGCTGTTTTTCGGCGCGGTCAATACCGGCCGTTGACGGGCAAAGGCTTTTTTGGTAAATTCGTCAATCAATTTAAAATGAAACCCCAGGTCAAAATAATGCAGGAAGGCGTCTTTTTCATCGCCTATATCTACAAATGCCGCATTCAGCGCGGGCAACACCCGTTTTACTTTACCCAAATAAATATCGCCTACTGAAAAATTGGTGGACGTATTATCTTTGTTCAGTTCTACTAATCGTTTGTCCTCAAGTAACGCAATGCTGATTTCTGAAGTGGTAACGTCAATAACTAAATCTCTATCCATATTTAAATAAAAATAACGCAACCAGCGGATATGGCAAACTAAAATAAACGAAACAAACCCGAAGGGTTAATACTCCGGGTTGTTACAATCACTACCAGAACGTAATAAACAACTTCTTACTTCTTCTTCTTATGTCGATTCTTCCGAAGCCGTTTCTTACGCTTGTGTGTAGACATTTTGTGTCTTTTTCTTTTTTTTCCGCTGGGCATGGTGTGCTTTCCAATTATTATTTAACGTTGGTCTTTACTTTATTCAAAAACACTTTTGCCGGTTTGAATGCCGGAATAAAATGTTCGGGAATAATCAGCGTAGTGTTTTTAGAAATGTTACGAGCTGTTTTCTTAGCGCGTTTTTTAACTATAAAACTACCGAAACCACGTAAATAAACATTGTGATTGCTGGTTAACGAACGTTTCACCACGTCCATGAACGTTTCAATGGTTTTCTGCACATTTACTTTTTCAATGCCTGTGCTTTTTGCAATTTCATTCACGATGTCTGCTTTTGTCATAATACTTTAATCTTTAATTGTTAAATAGTAATTTTTGCATATTTGCAGTGCAAATGTACGACATTTATTTTAATATGCAAAATTTTTTTCATTTTTTTTTCAATTTTTTTTTGCACTATATAATGAACAATTAAAAAATATCGAAAAGAATAACGAGAGGGTAGGATAGGGTAGGGGAAAAAAATGGCCATGTTTTCGGTTTTTGTAAGCAACTGAAATATTACAAATGTAAACTCTATAAATTACAAAACGAATAAAAATTTGATTAAAAACAGCCAATTTACAAATGTAATACGCAATAAATCGGCTGTAATTGGTTACATTTGTAATCAGTACTTTTTTTAGTAATTAATAACATTAATACCAGCTATTTATATAAGTTATCTAATGTAAAATAAGTAATAAAAAGACGGCAGTTAGCTATTTCGGCTGTAAAATGTTGAAAAATAAGCAGAAAAATCGTTTTATATAATTATTTCCCAGTTATTTATAAAATAAATATCAAGCATTGGTTTGAATATTGAAAAAACGTATATATATACTATTAGCAAATTTAATTTCAATAGAATATATACGATTACGAAGAAAATGAAAAATAATGCTGTTTACAACTGTAAATTACAAACTATTTACTTTTGTAAACAAAATAATGATTACATTTGTAACATTAAAAGTTTACAAATATGAACGACCGTTTAACGCAATTTTTAGCTGCCGAACAACTCACTCCCGCCCGCTTTGCCGATACCGTTGGAGTGAACCGCGCCGGCATTTCGCACATTCTTGCCGGACGTAATAAACCCGGCTATGATTTCCTCGAAAAGCTCATTAAATACTTTCCGGCGGTAAATATTGAATGGTTTATCACCGGACGCGGGAAAATGTACAAGGAAATGATAGCCCAACCGCTCTTTCCGCTGCCGGAAACAAACAATCCGCCATCACCCGAATTGCCGGAAGACTATACAGACAAAGCGGTTTCAGGTGGATTACAGCCGCCGGAAATTGACGAAAATAATGGCAAGACAGTTGAACAAGTCATTATTTTCTATACCGACAAAACGTTTACCGCCTATAAAAATTAAAAATTAGCGATTAAGTTCATATCTTTTTTTGTGGAATTCGTTTGTAAAGCCTATTTTTGCACATCAAAATGCAAGTTATTAAAGCTAAATAAAAATTATAGCGTGATCATGTACCGTCTTATTCGTCCTGTCCTGTTCAGGTTTTCTGCGGAGCGCGTTCACCATTGGACGATGCAGGCGTTGCGCTGTGTACCGTACATTCCTTTTGCCAAATGTATTTTACGGAAACTGTTTTCCATCAATGACCCTTCGTTAAGCCGTGAAGTATTCGGACTAAAATTTAAGAACCCCATTGGCTTGGCGGCGGGTTTTGATAAAAATGGAGAAGTGGTGAATGAACTGGCATGTTTCGGATTTGGCTTTATTGAAATAGGTTCGGTAACGCCTTTTCCACAGCCCGGCAATCCGCGCCCGCGCGTGTTCCGTTTGCCGAAAGACCGCGCGTTGATTAACCGGATGGGCATTAATAATGCGGGCGCGAAGCAGGTAATGAAAAATTTGCGCACACGTAAACATAAAATTATTGTGGGCGGCAATATCAGCAAAAACTCCGCCACGCCAAACACTGCTGCCGCCGCCGATTACGAACGCGCTTTAATCAATTTGTACGACAGCGTAGATTATTTTGCCCTTAACATAAGTTGTCCAAATGTGAAGGAACTTGGCTGCCTGCAGGAGGTAGAATCGTTGCGCATCATTCTGGAAGCAGTAACCGACCAGCGCAAATACCATGATAAATACAAACCGGTTCTATTAAAATTATCGCCCGATTTGAATGCAGCGCAACTGGAAGACGTCCTGGCGCTGGTGTTTGAATATGCGCTGGACGGATTGATAGTTGCGAATACTACGACCAAGCGAGAAGACTTGCGTAGCCCGGATGAAGAAGTGCAAAATATCGGCAGTGGCGGATTGAGCGGTGCGCCGCTGTTTCAGAATACAGTTGATTTAGTACGGTATATTTCTACGATAACCAAAAAACAGCTACCGATTATCGGAGTGGGCGGCGTTTTTTCGGAAGAAGACGCCTTACAACTGCTTGACGCCGGCGCTTCATTGGTGCAAGTATATACCGGATTTATCTACAATGGGCCGGGATTTGTGAAACGCATCCTGAAAAAATTAGTAAACAAGAATACGGTGGGTAGTATAAAAAACACTTAACTCAAAATGGTCACTGCAGAAATTATTACTGTCGGAGATGAAATCTTAATCGGGCAAATTGTAGATACCAATTCTGCCTATATTGCCGGGCAGTTGAACGGTATCGGCGTCCGGGTAGGGAGCATGCGCTCGACAGGGGATGACCGTTCCGCTATCTTGACGGCTTTGGAACAGGGTGTCGCACAGGCCGACATATTGGTGGTTACCGGTGGGCTGGGGCCTACCAATGACGATATTACCAAACAGGTATTAGCCGAATTTACCGGCGCTGCCGGATGGATGGAACATAAGCCGTCATTGGACATTATCCGGCAAATTATTACTGCCCGCAATTTGCCGATGAATGAACAGAACCGCCGCCAGGCATTGCTGCCGGACACTTGCGAGGTCATACTTAACCGGCTCGGCACGGCGCCCGGCATGTGGTTCAATCATCGGGGAAAAATCATCATTGCCCTGCCCGGCGTGCCTTTTGAGATGCATGCCCTGTTGGATGACGTCCTGCAAAAACTGCAAACAGTATTTTCATTGCCGCCGGTTTTCCATCGCACGATTGCTACTTACGGCTTGCCCGAATCAATGTTGGCGGAACGTATTGCCGCATGGGAACAAGCCCTGCCGCCGCACATAAAATTGGCCTACCTTCCCAATCCCTTAACCGGCGTACGATTGCGCCTGTCGGTGTATGAGCCGCCGGCAGACACGGAAGCGGAAGTTGCCAAAGCGGTGGAAGCCTTACGCGCATTGCTCGGCGAGGCTATTTACGGCGAAGGAACAGATACGCTGGAAGCGGTCGCCGGACGGTTGCTCTTGGAACGCCGCGCCACCGTAGCCACTGCCGAATCATGCACCGGCGGGAAAATTGCTTCGCTGCTGACTTCTATCGCAGGGAGTTCCTCCTATTTCAAGGGTAGCGTGGTAGCTTATGACAATGCGGTAAAAATAAATGTGCTTGGCGTAGCTGCTGCCGCCATTGAACAACACGGTGCAGTGAGCATACAGGTAGCGGAACAGATGGCGGAAGGCGTGCGCCGCCTGTTGCAGACAGATTACGCCGTAGCCACTTCCGGTATTGCCGGCCCCGGTGGCGGTACGCCCCAAAAAGCAGCGGGCACGGTGTGTATTGCCGTAGCTACCCCGCATGGCGTACGCTCGGAGCAACGGCAATTCACTAACGACCGCCTGCGCAACATCGACCGCTTCTCGGCTGCGGCATTGAATTTATTGAGACTGGAAATTAT
>JAIROQ010000025.1 GCA_031257455.1 Prevotellaceae bacterium
AGTTAATGTAGTTAGAGGAGTTAGGGTAGTTCGCTTTACGCTTCATACCTGAAATTAGAAATAAAATTTATGTACCCGTCTATTCCCTGTGCTATTTCGTGGAGATATACAAATTCATCAGCGGTATGCGAGCGAGCCGAATTGCCGGGTCCCATCTTGATGGCGGGAATATCGAGGCGCATCCAGTCGGAAGTGGTCGGCGAAATATACGCCGGAATGGACAACCGTTCGATACATTGCAGCAAGGGATGTCCGGCGGGCGTGAATGAGCAGCGGTTGTCCAGCGACCGCGCTTTTAATTCGTTCTTTACGCCGGCCTGCAACTGTTCCAGAATTTCCCTGTTCGTATAACATTCATTCGGGCGGATGTCCACTACAAACCGGCAAATATCCGGCACTACATTGTGCTGGCTACCGCCGTTTATTACCGTTATGCTCTTCCTCACCGCGCCCATAAGCGGCGATACCCTGTCAAAGGTATAGTTCCTGATACAGGCAATATCATCCAACGCGCCATAAATAGCATTGACGCCTTCGTCCCGCGCTGCATGCCCCTGCGTGCCGTATGCCGTGCCGTCAAGTACCAGAAGTCCCCGTTCGCCGGTGGCGGCCTGCATTGATGTCGGCTCGCCGATAATGGCGCAATCAATATCCGTCAGTTCCCGTGTTACCATCCGAATGCCTGCCGCGCCGGAGTTTTCTTCTTCACAACTCAATACCAGCAGCAGGTTAAACGGCAGTTCCACCGTATTAAAATAAATAAAACTTACCACCAGCGCCGCCAGTGAAGCCCCTGCATCGTTACTGCCCAAACCGAAGAGTTTGCCGTCTTTTTCGACCGGTTCAAATGGATTTAGCGTATAACTGCCGGCGGCCTCCACGGTGTCGATATGTGAATTGAGCAGCAATGTTTTTTTTCCTGCGCTGTTTTTTTTAGAATACGCGCAAATATTATTGCCTATCCGGAAAGGCGCAATGCCGGCCGCCGACAGCTGCGCCGACAAATAATCCGCCGCCGCCTCCTCCGAACCCGAATACGCGGGAATAGCAATCTTGCCCTTCAACAAAGCAAGGGCTTGTTGCAGTAGTGAGTCGTTTTTCATAGTTATAAATCATTTTTTGTCATAAGTCATAACGCTTAATTTCTGATTTCCGATTTGCTGACGCGCCAGCAACTCTTAGTTCTTAACTTTTAACTCTTAACTCCTGCGACTAATGCCGTCCCTTCCTTAGCCGAAAGCAAGCGGGCGGCGTGTTTTATATACACTTCCGCTACGCCGGCATGCAGGGCGGCAAAAGCATTATCTAATTTCGGTAACATTCCTTTGGATATAATTTTTTGCTCTTTCAGTTGTTGAAAATATGCCGTGTCTATTGCGGGAATAACGGAATGGTCGTCATCAGGATTGGCAAGCACGCCGCCCTTTTCAAAGCAGAACAGTAATTTTGTACGGTATGTTTTCGCTAATGCCGCCGCGATGACCGAAGCCATCGTATCGGCATTGGTATTGAGCAGCCCGCCCTGCATGTCGTGCGTGATAGCGCAGAAAACAGGGCACAGCCCGTTGTCAAGCAACAGCGACAATACCGGCACATTGATGCAGCCGGCAACGACATCGCCGACAAACCCGAAATCCACCGGTACGGGCGGGCGTTTCGTGGCCGAAACCGTATTCGCATCCGCGCCGGACAGCCCGACAGCATTGCATCCGGCCTGCTGCAATTGCGCTACAATGGTTTTATTAATCCATCCGGCATAAACCATGGTACAAATTTTCAACGTTCCGGCGTCTGTTATCCGCCGGCCTTCATGCAGGCGCACGGGCACGCCTGTTTTTTCCAGCAGTTCGGTGGCCAGTATTCCGCCGCCGTGCACCAGTATTTTGGGGCTTTCCAAAGCGGCAAAGTCCTGCAAAAACGTCTGCAGCGCCGCCGGCCTGTCAATAACATTTCCACCGATTTTAACGATTGTAAGCGTGTTCATAATATTTCATCAGGTTGCAAAGGTACGAAAAACGATGAATAATGAATACAACACAATTTTTTTGCATAAATTTGTAATGAATTAAAAAGTTGCTATGAAAATTGCCCTGTTGCAAACCGATATGGCGTGGGAAAACAAGCAGGTCAACCTGCAATATTTCACGGATAAAATAAATGCCTTGCCGGATGATGTACAGCTGGCGGCGCTGCCGGAAATGTTTTCCACAGGGTTTTCCATGCAGCCCGGGAAATGGGCGGAAACGGAAGAGGGGACCACCTTAAAATGGTTACGCAAAACCGCCGTCCGGAAACGGCTGGCCATTGCCGGCAGTATAATTGCCGAAGAAGACGGACGATATTTTAATCGCCTGTTTTTTGTTTTTCCCGATGGTTCGTATCAAAAATACGACAAGCGGCATCTGTTTTCCATGAGCGAAGAGCCGCTACACTATACGGCCGGCCGCCAGCGGCTGGTTGTCGAATACGGGGGATGGCGCATTTGCCCGCTAATTTGTTACGATTTACGTTTCCCCGTATGGAGTCGTAATTACGGCGGCGTGTATGATTTATTACTGTACGTTGCCAACTGGCCTGCCGCCCGTATCAACGCATGGGATGCACTGTTGCCGGCGCGCGCTATCGAAAACGGCTGCTATGCGGCAGGCGTCAATCGTTGCGGACAGGACGGCGCAGGCGTGCCGCACAACGGGCATTCGCAGATTATTGACTGCAAGGGAACGGTTATAGCCGCCGCCGGAAATGCCGAAGCAACCTTGATTGCCTCCCTGTCACTGGAAAAACTGCATACCTTCCGCGAGAAATTCCCGGCAGGGAAAGATGCGGACAGTTTCGTCCTGAACGGGTAGAAATACAAAAAATCCCGCGTTGCTATGCGGGATTTTTAATGCGTATTGCTAAAAAGTTACGATGGTTGGATTGCGCCCATTGGACAGGCATCTGCGCAAGTACCGCAATCGGTACATAATTCCGGGTCGATTTTATAAATATCGCCCGGCGAAATTGCCCCTACCGGACATTCATCTGCGCAAGTGCCGCATGCAGCACAGTCTTCTGTGATTTTGTATGCCATAATTTAAAAGTTTTAAAAGTTGTACAAAGATACTTATTTTTTTACAATTTGAAAAGTAAAGCGATACTCGACTTTTCGATGTTCGATACTCGATTTGCGACTTTTCGATATTCGACATTCGACCGTGCGCTTGCCGCCATTTTCAATTTTCCACTTTCAATTTTCAACTAATTTGCGTTTGCCGCAACTTACAACTTATGACTTGCGACTTACGACTAAATGAGGGATGATTTCCTAAAATCCGTGTAATTCGTACCAATCCGTGTAATTCGTACAAACAAAAAAAAATCGCAAAAATTATTTGCAATTAAAAAATATTGTTTTATATTTGCGCCGTTAAT
>JAIROQ010000129.1 GCA_031257455.1 Prevotellaceae bacterium
AGCACGGTTTCTACGTCGAACAGCAGGAACAAAATAGCAAACAGGTAATACCCCGCATGAAACTGCATCCATGAATGGCCGCGCGTGGGGATGCCACATTCATAGGCTTCCGCTTTTTGCTTATTATAAGAACGCGGAGAAATGAGCCGCGCAATAACCATCGCCGCAACCACCAGCGCTATCGCCGTCAGCAAAACCACTAAAAATAAGGATAAATTCATAGAAAGTATATATTTTTTGTGCGCAAAGATAACAAATATTTGCGATTTACGGATGAACTATTTATTACAGGTTTATTGCATTATTTCAACCGAGCCAACAATTTAAAGTTGTGCATCGAAAGAAATGGCAATGATGAATTGGTTGCCGCCAAAGGGAAGTTCAGCATCAAGCGCACAGCGGCCTTAAATCTTTAAATTTTTAAATCTTTAAATCTATTCTGCAATCCGCACCTCTGCGCCCCATGTATTGATAGCGGCGAGTTGCTGCGCAATGGCAAAAAGTTCGTCTTTGGCGAGTTTTTGCAATGATTGGGCGGGCGTATCGCGGTGAATGGTGTAGAGCATGATTTCGCGCGGATGCGTCCGTTGTACGATATCCAACCATTTTCCGATTTCTTCGGGCGTGCTGTTGTCGAATTTTTCGCCGTGGAAGAGGCCGCGCAAGAATAATGTTTGCAGCGTAAACTGCCCGTTGAAGCGTTGCAACTGTTCCGTTATGTAAGCTATGTCATAGTGGCCTTGCGGCCGGTTAATCCGGCGGATGCTGCTTTCTATGGCGGAATCGACTTTCAAAATGGGCTTGTCGGTTTTTTGCAGGGCATGAAAAACCGCATCTTTGTGGAGGTTGGTGGCATTGCTCAGTACGCATATTTTTGCCTGCGGGGCAAGCCGGTTGCGCAGCGCTATGGCATCGTCCATAATTGTGGGAAACTGCGGGTGCAGTGTCGGCTCGCCATTACCGGAGAAAGTAATGGCATCGGGGAGGGCTTTGTCCTGTTGCATGCGTTGTAATTTCTCCTGTAATGCTTCGCGCACCTGTTCGCGTGTGGGCAGGCGGCGGTCGTTGCGGTGGTCGGCATTCCAGCCGCACTCGCAGTAGAGGCAATCGAAGTTGCACCATTTCCCGTGCGCCGGAAGCAGGTTTATGCCTAATGAAATGCCCAGCCGGCGGCTTTGCACGGGGCCGAAGATAATATTATGAAATAATAGCGTGGCCATCCGTACCGGCTAATAGGGTTACTTTACTGTCGCTGGTGAGTTGCATATTCGAAAAGTCGATATTTTCTATCAACACAATGCCCGGGCGTTTGCCCACACACAGGCTACCAAATTCGCGTTCTTTATTCAATGCCCGCGCGCCGTTGAGGGTAGCCCATTGCAGCAGGGCGGGCAGGGGTATCTGCGGAAAATGTTTATGGAGCGTTTTTAATTCTTCTATCATCGACAGGCGGCTGTTTGACGCGAGGCTATCCGTGCCGATAGCTACCGGTGCATTCCGTTTATAGAACAGGTCTGCCGGCGGCAGGCGGCGGCTTATATGCAGGTTGGACGCGGGACAGAGAACCCACGTCAGATAAGGCAACCGGCTGGTTGCGGCTTCGTAATCTTCCCCGGTAGTGGTTACGTTGTGCACGAATAGCGTGCGCGTCTGCGGCTCGATGTACGGCAGCAGGCGGTAAATGGAATGCGCTCCTGTTACGGGCGGCAGGGGATAGCCGTTGCCGGCGAATAATTCGCTCAATGCGCCGCTGCCGGAAAGGAATAATTCATTTTCCTCTTCGCTCTCCTGATTGTGTACTGACACTATTCCCGCTTCATTGGCGGCGGCGAAGGCAGCGGCAAGCAGCGGGTCGCTCATGCTGTAAGCCGCGTGGGGCGTAATGCTTGCCGTTAATCCCATGGATTGCACGCCGGCGGCCAGCAGGCAGGCTACCTGCCGTTTCTTTTCCCCTGCCGCTTTTTCCAGTCCCGCGAGTTCAATAAATGAATGGTAAAAAATGGGACTGCCCTGCTTCACGGCAAAGCTTTCGGCGGTGTTGCAGACGTCTCCGGCGGCGACAATTCCTTCCGCCTGCATTTCGCGGTCGGCGGCGAGCATGGCTGCCGACCGTCCGGCTGCCGGCGTCCGGTAACGCGCCGGAGAGTTCATCTGCCGGATAAAACCGGATAATCCGGTATGCGGCGTACAAGTATCTTTCAGGTGCGATAATTCCAGATGGACATGCGCATTTACAAAACCCGGTACAAGGATACCGTTATAAAATTCCGTGCTTTCGGTTTCGTCTTGCAGGACGCCTGTTTCCACGATGGTATTTTCATCGTTAAGCGTTACAAAGCCCCTGTGGAGCGGCTTTCCAACAACAGGGAAAAGATAATGTGCAGCAATCCGGCGCATGAAATTCAGTTACTGTTTTAAGTCGTGAAAAATGGTCCTGGTGGAATCGTTGTCGTAGAGAATGCGTAATTTTTCCATCGTGATATGCTGGGACGCCGGCGTGGTATCGCGCTTCACATGCAGCCAGTAGCCTTCAAAAGCATAAATGGCGGTATCCTGTACGGAAAACGACAGCGTGTAGGTCTGTGGCGTGTTCGTTCTGGCGAACAGCAACGACTTTTTGTTAATCGTATCACGTGGCAGGCTGTCGATACCCGCGAGGAAATAACCGGTCATTCCCGTTTGTTGCGTAGAATCATTGTCCGGCAACGTAACAACGGCTTTCAGCGTATAATTGCCGGTCATTTTCACCGGCAGGAAAAAGAACCTTGTCTGTGGCGTCTGCACGCTGTCAATCGCTATCCGGGATGCGCCTTTCCACCGGTTTTGCGCCTGTTCCCGTTCCTCTATACTGTTTTCATAAACGTCTATATATTCCTGCATGCGCCCTTTAATTTTCTCGTACAAATCCTTCATCTTTTTCGGATGCGCCGCATAATATTGCAAAGTCGCATCGAATTGCGCCTGCGAAACGCGGTGTTTTTCCAGCAGCGACAGCGCAAGTGACAGGGAATCCCGCTCTGCTGCCGGCCATTCGTTCGGCAGGTTTTGGTACAAATAGAAATCCGCCAGCAGGGCGACCGTCTTTTTTTCGGATAACCGGCCACATGCCGCCATCAAAAAGGCAAACAGGAGGAATAAGAGGACAGGAATTTTCGTTTTCATGCCACAAAGATACGAAAAAATGACAGGACGATGCGGCGAGGTAACAGGATAAACATACGAAAAGCAACTGGCCACCGTCTGCGCCGCGCCGTGCGGGACGCAAAAACAACCGTGTTGTGATGCCCCCGCGACCTGCGGGACGCAAAAATAGCATGTAGTTTTTGCCGCCGCGACCTGCGGGGCGCAAAAATAGCATGTAGTTTTTGTCCCCACGACCTGCAGGAGGGAAATTACACCATGTGGCAACCGTCCCCGAAGCCCTTCGGAGGACTTTCAACACGTGTAGCAACCTTCCCGGATCCCTGCAGACGACTTGCAACACGTGTAGCAACCGTCCCGAAGGGCTTCGGCATACTTTCAGCAGGTGTTGCAACCACTATTCGGGGGACAGGGACGGGCGTTTGTCCGGCGCGATGGCTACTATCCGCCCCAACTGCCTGCGTTTTGGAGCAGATTTCTCCACTCCGCGCACTCATTCTTCGTGCGCGGAGCCTGCCCCGAGCGCAGTCGAGGGGGTCGAAATGACGGCGCTTGTTAGTCGTAAGTCATAAGTCGTAAGTCGCGACAAGCGCAGGGGTGCAAGCGCTTTTAACTTTTAGTTCTTAACTACTAACTTCTCTATCGCCGCCCATAGTAGCTGTACCCATTGTGCGCCGTGCGGGTGGGTTGTTGTGTATAGCAAAAGCAATTGTATTTTCAGCCGGATTGTTCGTAGTTTCTTCATATTTGGTTTTTTTTAGTATTTTTGCAACCGCTTTAATATAAAAGGTGCCTCTGCACCAAAAAGGATTATAGCTCCTCTTTTTCGTGGTGCATCGGCACCTTAACCGTCCGATAGTGTTTGAGTCTCTTTATTGGACGGAGGAAAACAGGGGCTATATTTAGTTTACCCCTGTATTATTTTTAAAGAACATTTTATTTTTTCATGGTTGCGCGATGAAACCCTGATTATGTCGGGCTATGCAACCACTCACGCTGTGTATTTACAGTATTCTTTTCAACTTTATTTTTTATGTTACTTATCTCTTAATTACGTACACATCGTACCTGTAAATAACCGCCATTCCTTGACCACGTAGACCACGTTTCTTTCGAACACGAGGTGTTCCCCTTATAAAAGTAAGGCTGGTTAGTGGCATTGCCACCAGATACGATTACGTCGTGTTTCCAACTCCCACCGTCCCCAAAACCGAGAGTTGTATAGACCTTGTTCATGCACAATCCTTCATCACATGTTGGGTAGCGCCAGCCGCCAGGGCAAAGGTAATCTTCACCACCGTAGGATGTGAGTGTACCTTGATTGGCTGCTTTAATTTCTATGCCACAGCCCGTATAGGTTGATGCTTGGTCTGCGACTAAATCCCGGCAATAGCTACCAATCAACGTTAAGCCGGAAGCACAATTACAAGAATTTAGCAACTCATCTCTTCCACTGCTATTCGTTACAGCGGCGGTTACCGTTGTACGGTCAGACGAAACACAGCCTGTATAAAGATGGCGGGAAGCTGCATAATAATCTGTGGTGGTAGAAATAGCGGGTGTCGTTAATGTAGTAACTCCCGTACCATTTGCGACTATTGTACTCCCCGACGCAGTAGTATACCAATCAATGGTGCAATTTGCAGGAGGAGTTGCGCTGACAGTTACCGTACCGGCATTGCATCTCGACCCATTGGTACTGCTTGTTGGTGCAGATAATTCCTCAACTAATCCGGGACATCCGGTAGCGTCCGTAATGGAAGTAATACACGTGCCTGCGCCGAAAGTATCGGCATTGACGGTTTGGCTGCCGTTAATCGTAAATGGCTTTGTGCCGCGCAAGGCATATCCGCTGCCGGCATTCACCACCGCTTTCGGCGGGGCGTCGCTGCCGTACACGCACCAGTTGAATTGGCCGGGGACGTTATTCAACGTAGCGGTTACGGTCGTGGGATTAGTGGTTACATAAAAGCCGCGCGTATTGCCGGAAACAGTAAGTATGCTGCCGACGTTAGCCGTCGCCTCGCTGATAACAGCTTTTTCAAATGTACCAGGCGAAGTACCGGTAATGGGCGATAAATCTATCCATACCCACACGCGGTCGACGCCAGCATCGCCCGGCCATGACACGCTAAAGGTTACTATTTTGTTGGAGTAGTCTACGCTCAATGGCGTAACGGTAACCGCTGCGCTTGCGGTCATGCTTGCAAGCAAAGCAAAAAGAAAGAAAATTTTTTTCATGATTTTTTATTGTTAGTTTATAAATTTCCGAATAATGGTCAGGGTAAATAATATCACGACGGCGGCTATCACCAGCCCAAACCCTATAATAAATACTATGCGCAAAAAGTTTTTCAGTTTCAGTTTCATTTTAGTTGTAAGTTGTAAGTCGCGACAAGCGCACCGGCGTCAGCCAATTCCTAATTCGTAATTTCTAATTCTTAATTCTCAAAGTCCCGCAGGGGCGCAATATACATAACCCCGTGCAAGTGCAGCCCCCACGCTACGCTCGGGACAGGCTCCGCGGAACGCAGCGCGGGGAGGCACGATGCTCCTCTTGCACATCGCGCGGCGCTTCCCCGTCATTCCGACCGGAGCGTAGCGGAGTGGAGGAATCTGCCGCGTCCTGCAACCGCTGCGTTGCATCGCCCTGCATGTTGGAGCAGATTCCTCCACTTCGCCCGCTCGTCCCTCACGGGCTTGGTCGGAATGACGGCGTTGTTGTGTCATTGTTCATTGTTCAATGTTCAATGTTATACGTTACCACGCCGGACGATGCCGCCGGTTCATCATTACCGGTGTAGTAAACGGGACACGCCACATTGGAAGTGGTTGTTTTTTGCGTCGCGCAACCTGTCGCCAACAGCAACAGGCACGCAAGAAGAAAGAAAATTTTTGTTTTCATAATTGTTTATTTGTTGAATTGTTTATTTGGCGTCAGCGCTCATACTTCATACCTCATACTTCATACCTCTTTTGCGGTTTCGGGATTGTTTTGCACTTATAATTTTATTTCCCAAAACAAACACTCATCAAAACAATCCCTCTTGCCGCACTAAATCCGCATAAATCCGTGTAATTTAAAAAACATCCTTGCTACGATTTTTTATTCGCTGCCAATGATTGTAGAATGTTTTAATATATTTATTCTACAATTTCAATCTTCAACTTTTACCGTGATTTTTCCATTATTCCATTAAAAAGCCAAAAGTGGAGTAGGTGCTGTATTTATGGTCACTCGAGGTTCAGGAAAACCCAATCAGTAAATAAGTACAGCAA
>JAIROQ010000131.1 GCA_031257455.1 Prevotellaceae bacterium
TGGTACAAAGCTACAAAAGATTTAAAGATTTAAAAATTTAATGATTTAAAGATTTCGACAAGCGCACTCCACAATAGTTGCAGGAATAACGCCGCGTTTTCCTGCGCCATTACACACAGCAAAAACAATTGTATTTTCAGCCGGATTATTTTCTAAAATCCGCGTAATTCGTATAAAAAAAATAAAAAATCGCAAAAAAATTTGCAGATAAAAAAATAGTTATATATTTGCAGCGTAATTATGTTTCTTTGACGTATTGGAATTGATGTATTAAAAATATATCGCTTTAACTTTTATTTTGACCGTTCGAAATCAGGAAAATTTCTACGCAGTTATAAATATAAGTAAAAGCAATCTATCCAGAGTGGATGTGGTTGTTGTACTTATTTACTGCGTGGGTCTTCCTGAACCTCGAATGGTAATAAATATAGTTTCTATTTCCACTCTTGGTTTTAGTGGAGTAAGAAAAATAGCACGGTAAAAGTTGAAGAAAACAAATTTGGCGAAACATTCTGCAACCATTGGCAGCGAACAAAAATTCGTAGCCGGGGGATGTTTTATAAAAGAAAGTTTGTGTTTGAAAACAACCCTGTTGCTACAAAAATAAATAGAAAATAAACCTCAGCGTCCCTCAGCGTGTCCTCATAAAAACTCAGCGTAACAAAACGTAACAAAAAAGGTTACGCTGAGGAACACTGAGGACACGCTGAGAACCGCTGAGAAAAATTAACAGTTAATAAACAAGAAAATTATGAAAAAACTTCTCTTTCTTTTTGCTTTGCTTGCAAGCATAACAGCAAGGGCAACGGTAACCGTTACGCCGCTGAACGTAAACTACGGCACAAAAACCATAATCTTTCGCGTGGCATGGACGGGAACTGCTGCCAACAACCGCGTGTGGGTATGGGTGGACTTGTGCCCAGTTGCCGGCACTTCGCCCGGCACATTTGCCCAAGCCGTTATCAGCGAGGCTGCGGCTGCCGCCGGCAACATTGACGCGGCTTCGCTTAACGGACGCGGCTTTTATGTAACCGCCAATCCTTCGACGGTAACCGCCACGTTGAGCAACGCCACCGGCCAGTTCAACTGGTGCGCCTACGGCAGCGATTACCCGCCGAATGCGATAGATAACAGTAGCGGCGGTTATGCGCTGAGAGGCTCGCCTCCGTTTATTGTTACGACTTCCGCCGGAACAACGGCAGTGAATACCACCACTTATTCCGGCGGCACAATTACCGCTCTCACCGACGCTACCGGCTGCCCGGGCGTATTGTGCGGCAAGAACGGCGAATCCGCCGGATTGCTGGGCTGTTGCGTGACAGGTTCGTCCAATTGCAGCGGCACCTGCAAATCAACAGGAACTTATACCACAAATGATGGTGCATGCACTGGGGCTTGCAATACTGCTTATATTCAACTGCGTAACCAGTGCGGTCAGGTCGTGAATGCAAGTTATGGTACTTACAACAAATCAACGTGTTCTGCCGCATGCGGAGCCCAACCCGCCATTTGCCCCGGGACCCATGTCACGGTCGCAAATACCGCGACCTGCAGAACCCGGTGCACAAATGGCGGCTACAAGTACTACCACGCGCTGACTCAAACGAACGGTACTGTGAGCTGCAACTGCTGCAACTAAAAATATTACACGAGATGTAAAAATTATCATACAATAACTGACTAAACAATGGCGTTTTTTACTAAACGCTACCCTCGTTGCACCTTGTCCCCGTTAGGCTTTCATCGTGCAACCCTGAAAAATGAATAAACCAATAAACAACCCCTTGCTACGAATTTTTGTTCGCTGCCAATGATTGCAGAATGTTAGTTCTGCAATGTATTTCTTCAACTTTTACCGTGATTTTTCCATTATTCCATTAAAAAGCCAAAAGTGGAGTAGGTGCTGTATTTATGGTCACTCGAGGTTCAGGAAAACCCAATCAGTAAATAAGTACAGCAACCCACATCCACTCTTGGTGCGGTTGCTTTCACTTATTATTCATACTGATTTGAAATTTTCCTGATTTCGGGTGACCCGCAGAATAAAAGTTAAAGCGATATATTTTTTAATACATCAATTTCAAAATGTCAAAGAAGCATAATAACGGCGCAAATATAAAACAATATTTTTTAATTGCAAATACTTTTTGCAATTTTTTATTTTGGCGGCAGGTAATTTTATATATTTTCTGTGGAAACGTTTTCCTGCGTGGTGATTTTTGGTTTTCCCGCTTCCGAAAAAATAAAGAAGTAGTAAATGCCTATTAACAATAAAGCAATACCCAGCAAGCGTACCGCCCAATCGGTAATAAATGCCGGGAAAGCCAACAGGATAACCGCTATCAGCAACGTTAATAAGCCGACCAATATAAACCAGGCCCCCTCAATCATTCCGAACGATTTCAGGGTAATGGCAGCGCCGATGATTTGCACGCTGCGTATTAACATCCAAAGGCCGGCGCTCACTGCCAACAACGTTTTGAGAAGATTGGGGAACACCAGTAAACAAATGCCTAATACAACAAGGGCGATGGCGGCGGCGATTAAATACCACAGCCTTTTTTCTGTGGTTTTTTGTTGCTGGATGTACGACCAAACCGCCGAAATGCCTATAATGAAAAAGGCGATAGCAATGATTATACTCAGCACATCCGTTAGTGTATCGGGAAACAGGATGAATATTATCCCCAAGAAACTAAACACTAATCCCTGTACGAACAAATTGTTTTTTCCGGTTGATTTTACTGCTGTGGCCATTGGTTTTCTATTTTTTAATTATGTAAAATTAGCCATTTTTTTTAATATGATGTGTTATCCGTAAAAAAAAATTATAGTAACATTGTGGCAATATCAAATTATTATTGTAACTTTGTGGCATTAGTAAAATCATTTTTATGGAAAAACAGAAAAGAAATACCAAAACCAAGCAAATGGTCATGGATATATTGTCAAATGAGCCGGCGGCGGCGCGTTGCCAAAGCGACATTGTGCAACAACTGGACGGGAAAATAGACAGGGTTACGGTGTACCGCATCCTGCAAGGCTTTTGCGATGACGGGCTGGTGCACAAAGTAGCGGACGACAGCGGAAAAACCTACTATGCCTTGTGCCGCAACTGTACCACCGAACATCATGATGACGACCATTTGCATTTCCGTTGCATTTCCTGCGAAACAGTTTCGTGTATCGAAGCCACGCAGCAAATTCTGCGGCTTCCGCGCGGTTACCGGATGTCCGGTATTTCCTGTTTTATCTCCGGTTATTGTCCCAATTGCCGGCCCCCGGCGAAGAACAGGCGTTTGAAAACACATTCACGAAAAAGTTAAATTTATTCCGGCCGGCAAAATTTTATGAGGTCATTTTTAAGCATCATTTCATACGTGTGCTGGGGCGCGGCGGCAGGCTATGCGCAGGAAGCCGACAGCGTCCGGCAAACGATAAATCTGGACGAAGTAACCGTTACGGGAAATACGGCGGCGGCAAAGCAACAACGGCAACCGCTCGCCATTCTTCGCATGGAAAAAGGATATATGCAGGAAAACAGAAGCAACAGTTTGATGAATACATTGGAAAAACTTCCCGGTATCCACGCGTTTCAAGTGGGGCAGGGGTTTTCCAAGCCGGTCATTCGCGGGTTAGGATTTAACCGTTTGGTGGTGGCGGAAAACGGCATCAAACAACAGGAACAGCAGTGGGGCGCCGACCACGGACTGGAAATCGACCAGTATGCCGTTGAACAGGTGGACATCGTGAAAGGGCCGGCGTCCCTGCAATATGGCTCTGACGCTATGGCCGGCGTGGTGATTATTCGTTCGCACGAATGGCAGCCCGAAGACGGACTCTCGGGCGCTTTGCTGCTCAACGGCAACAGCAATAACCGGCTTTTCGGCGGTTCGGGCAATATTTATTTTCAAAAGGAAAATAAATTTGTGCAGGCGCGGGCTACCTACCAGAATTTTGAGAGCTATCGCGTGCCGGCAGAAACATTTATTTATAACGGATACCAATATCCTCTTCATCACGGCGTGCTGAAAAATACGGCGGGAAGGGAAGTTGATGCGGCATTGCAGGCGGGTTGGCGTAATGCCGGATATGCCGCTACGCTGCATGCAAATAACGTACATTCCAAAGACGGGTTTTTCGCCGGCGCCAGCGGGTTGCCGTTCCTTGTGAATATGGACGACGAGGGACATTACCGCGCCATTGGTTTACCTTACCACGAGGGTAATCATTTCAAGATTGTTTTCAACCAGATTTTTTATCTCCACAGCCGCCACCAACTCACGGTGGACGCGGGTTACCAATATAACCTCCGGCAAGAATATTCAGCGCCGCATACGCACGGGTTTGGGGCAATGCCCGAAGGAAACCTCGAGCTGGAATTGCGTTTACAAACCGCCGGTTTGAATGCCGTATGGGAATACCGGAATGCATCAAACAATACGTTGCAGGCGGGCATTAATGCGGAATACCAGCACAACCGGGTAGGCGGTTACCTGTTCCTGTTGCCGGAATTTGAACAACAAACGGCAGGCATTTTTGTGATTGACCGCTTCCATTTTTCCGGCGCATTGACAGGCGCAGCCGGCGTGCGCTATGATTACGGAAGCATACATATTCACCGGTACGAGGGTTTTTTCCGCGTTTCCGAAATGCGGAAGCCGGCGGGCGACATCAGTTTCATGGCGGGACTGGCCTATCAACCGGACAGGCAGTGGACGTTAAAAGCCAATATCGGCAAGAGTTTCCGCATGCCCATTGCGAACGAATATGCGTCAAACGGTATTTCGCATGTGATGCTTCGCTATGAAGTCGGCGACAGCTCGCTCCATGCCGAAACGGCGTATCAAACGGATGTACATGCCGCGTTTGAACAGACATGGAGCAATAGTTTTATACACCGGGCAACGGCGGCGGCGAGCGTATTCGGCAATTATTTTCCCAACTTTATTTTCCTGCATCCCACCGGCGAATTTTCACCGCTGCCCGAAGCAGGGCAAATTTACCGGTATGTCCAGTCGCGGGCTTTCCGCGCCGGCGGCGAGCTGGAGGCGCAAGTGGAGTTTGCAAAAATCTTCCGGCTGGCTGCAGCCGCAGAATATGTGCTGGCCACCGACCTGAAAAGCGGTTTCCCGATTGCCTTTACGCCGCCGTTGAATATTACCGGCGAACTGAGCGTGCGGTGGAAACAACTGGGATTATTCACGAATAACCGGTTGGCGGTAACTTACCGCTATGCCGCCGCCCAAAACCGTGTGGCGCGCAATGAAGCCGCTACACCGGACTATCATTTGTTCGACCTGTCGCTGGCCGCCGGCATTCCGGCAGGGCGGGGAACGAACGTGCAACTTGTGCTGCAGGTGCAAAACCTGTTCAATACGGCTTACTACAAGCATCTCAGCTTCTATCGCCGGTTGGATTTGCCTGAAATAGGCCGCAATTTTTTAATAACCTTACAAATTTCATTTAATAACTAATTAAAAAAAACACATCATGAAAAAAATTTTCTTACTTGCCATCATCCTGTTGATGGGACTTGCTTTCAGCAATTGCAAACACGATGAAACCGACGGGCCTGTAATTACCCTGGAAGAGCCGGAAGAAGGGCAGCCGTTTACTGCTGGCAGCAAACACGGCGTGCACATGGAGTTTGACCTTGAAGACGAATCGGGGCTGAACCAGTACAAAATTGACATTCACTACGGCGGCGATCACACGCATTCACTGTCGTTGCAGGCGCAGCCGCTGTCGGAGCTGTCACGCGCCCAATGGAGCTACCAAAAAACGTATGACGATGCAAAAGGATTGAAAAACCACCATGTCCATGTGCACAGCGATTCTATTCCCGAAAATGCCACGCTGGGCGAATATCACCTGGGCATTGCCGCTACAGACGTGCATGGAAACGAAACAACGGTTTACCAGAAGTTTGAAATAGTGGATTACGAGGTGGAAGACGAGGACGAGGATTAAATCTATAGTCGTAAGTCGCGGCAACTTTCAATTTTCAACTAAAAAGCCCCGCAGGGGCGAAACGTGAATAACCCCTTAAGTTTGCAGAGAAATAAATCTGAGGTAAAATCTTTATACTTTTGTTGTAAAAAAGGCCAAGATTTAACCGATTGACGAGGGTAAACCAAGAATAACCCAAGACAGAAAAGTCTATGCCGGGAGTTGGACCTTCGTCAGTCAAGCTGAGGATACTAAATAGAATATCAGGTTAAAAACCTATTTAAGGGGTTAGTACACACCAGCTTTCGGTTAAATCGAGTCCTACATTAAAAAATAAAGATATGGAAAAAAAAATATTTATTGGGATTGATTTCTCAAAAAAGACATTTGATGTCTCTGTAATTCATCGGAGTAATCCGGGAAATGTGCCCCATCGGCAGTTTGAGAATACCAGCGAAGGCTGTTCGGCGCTGTTGCGGTGGATGAAAGACCTGGGTGCAGGGGTAGGACAGGAATGGTTGTTCTGTGGCGAACACACCGGCTTGTACAGTATGTTGTTAAGTGCATTCTTAGTTAAGAGAGGCTTGTTCCTGTGGCTGGAAAATCCCTTGCAGATAAAGTTGTGTACGGGCATCAAACGCGACAAGAGCGATAAGTTAGATAGTCGGGATATCGCGTTGTACGCTTTGCGCTATCACGATCGCGCCAAGTGTTATCAACTACCACAGGCCGCCTTGAAATCGTTAGGATTATTACTTTCCTTCCGGGAGCGTTTAGTCCGCAATAAGCGAACCTTGTTAGTGTCTTCCGGCGAGATACGTACTGTATTGCACAGAGATTCCACAGCGCGATATATCTATGAACAATCCATGAGGGATGTTGAGCGGATAAACAAGGAAATAAAAGATATTGAGCGGAAGATGCTCGCATTAATACACTCCGACGAGTGCCTGCGGGAGAACTATACCTTGATTTGTTCGATGAAGGGTATTGCGTTAATCAATACCGTAATGCTGCTAGTCTCGACGCAGAATTTCACTGGTTTTAGCACTAGCAGGCAATTTTGCTGTTATGCGGGATTGGCGCCTTTTGGGTCCCA
>JAIROQ010000137.1 GCA_031257455.1 Prevotellaceae bacterium
GTTTTATTTTTAAACATATATATATTTATGGAAGGAGCGCTGAAAACTATTTTTAGCATTTCAAAAATATTACCTACCTTTGTGTCATAGATTCTGTTTAATGAATCGGTGAAGAATAACGGGTTATTAGGTAAATTTATGGCGATTAAAAAAAAGGATATGCTGAAAAAAGAGATTCGGCATATAGATATTACGGAAATTGATTCCACAAAAATTGTCGATGCCATGCGCGATATGTCTTTCTCTTCGCGCGATACGGCTGCGGCCGCCGACATCCTGCAATTGATGATACGCAATAAGGACTGTACGAACTGGCTAATCCTTGCCGGCAGTACCGGTGCGGCCGGATGTATGCAGGTGTATGTAGATATGGTTCGTTTTAATATGATTGATTGTGTCGTGGCCACAGGAGCGTCCGTTATAGATATGGACTTCTTCGAGGCTTTGGGCTACAAGCATTACAGGGGAACGCCTTTTGTGGACGATACCCTGTTACGAAAAAATTATATAGACCGCATTTACGATACCTATATTGACGAAGAAGAATTGCAGGATTGCGATGCAACAATTAAAAAGATTGCCGATACGCTGGAAGCCCGTCCCTATTCTTCGCGTGAGTTCATTTGGGAGACCGGCAAATGGCTTACGAAAAATGCGAAAAAGAAAAATTCACTGCTGCAAACCTGTTACGAACAACAGGTGCCGGTTTTTGTTCCTGCTTTTTCCGATTGCAGCGCCGGCTTTGGGTTGGTGATGCATCAGGCAGAACGTATCAAAAAGAAAAAACCGTACTTGACGATTGATTCGGTAGCCGATTTTCGCGAACTGACCGAAATAAAGATGGCGGCTAAAACCAGCGGGTTGTTTATGGTGGGCGGCGGCGTGCCGAAAAATTTTGCGCAGGACACGGTAGTGTGCGCCGAATGTCTCGGCATAGAAGTACCGATGCACCGGTATGCCGTACAAATCACTGTGGCCGATTCGCGTGACGGCGCCTGTTCGAGTTCTACCTTAAAAGAAGCGTCATCATGGGGCAAGGTGGATACGACACATGAACAAATGGTGTATGCCGAAGCGACAACGGTCGTTCCACTTATTGCCAGCTATGCTTACCACAAAGGCGACTGGAAAAAACGTAAAAAATACGCATGGGCTGAACTTTTTCACCAACCAAACAAGAAATAATTTACAAATAGAACGCATTCTTTAAATCTTATTTTAATTATGAAATTCAGAAATTATACTTTTGCACTTATTGTGGCGCTTTTTATCGCTGCGGTTAGCGGTTTTGCACAACAAACTACGGAAGAGTTGCCACAACAGGATGAATTTACTATTGAAGAAATCACGGGACAGGAGAGCATACAGGTATGGGAATTGACGAAGAAAGGCGGCTGGTTAATGATTCCGCTTTTTCTCCTGTCGTTCATTGTCGTATATATATTTTTTGAACGTTTGGTAGTTATTCAAAAGACCACGCGTATAGACCCGCGTTTTATGGAACAAATTGCCAATTATATCAGGGAAAGCCGTATTGATGCGGCGCGGGCATTGTGCCAGCACGAAAATACGCCGATAGGCCGGATGGTCGAAAAAGGTATTTCGAGTTTGGGACGCCCGTTAGCCGATATACGGGAAGCAATAGAAAATACCGGCAACCTTGAAATTGCACGTCTGGAACGCGGGTTGCCTATGTTAGCTGCTATTTCCGGCGGTGCGCCTATGGTAGGGTTTCTCGGCACGGTGATTGGGATGGTGCAGGCATTTTACAATATGGCGGCGAGCGGTAGCGGCACTATAAACATGTCGATGCTTTCCGGCGGTATTTACACCGCGTTAATTACGACTGTTGCCGGCTTGATTGTGGGTATCCTGGCCTATTTCGGATATAATTACCTGACGACACGTATTAAAAATTTCGTTAATAAATTAGAAAAAAATACTATTTACTTTATAGATATTTTGAACGAACCCGTTAAACAATAACCGGTATGGCAATTAAAACAAAGCTCAGTATAGACCCGTCATTCCCCGTGTCGTCCATGACCGACATGGTGTTTTTGCTGCTTATCTTTTTTATGATATCGGCTACACAGGCAAGCCCCAATGCCCTGCGGTTATTGCTGCCGAAGAGTACCAACACGGTGGCGAGCAAAGTGGAAGTAACGGTAGCTATTAAACACTATCCTGAAACCGGCGTCTATACCTATCATATAAACAATAACCAGCAAGCTATCCCGTTTAACGCTATAGAAGGTTTGTTGCAAAATTACCTGAAAGACCAGGAAGAGCCGGTGATTTCTTTATATGTGGACGAAACCATCCCGGTAAAAGAAGTGGTGGATATTATGAATATTGCCAAACGCAATAACTATAAGGTGCTGCTGGCTACAGAACCCGAACCTGAATAATTTTTTATGAGCTCGGAAACTGCTATAAATAGAGAGAAACGCACGATTGGGATATTGGCCACGCTGGTGTTCCATTCCGGGTTGTTGCTTACATTCTGGATAACGACTATGGCGGTACGCACTGACGATATGCCTCCGGCACGAAAGGAAGTGCTGATTGCTTTTGAACCCCCGAAAGAAGAAATGCCGAAAAATATCTCTATTTTTACCACCAGTAAAACGAATACGGTCGGGGAAACCAAGTCGCCTGTACCGCGGTCCGGCGGCGCGAAATCAACTTCCAGAATAACGCCCAAGCCGGTAACCACGCCGGGAAAACAGGGTACGAAAGTTTCGGCAAATCCCGACAAGGCATCGACTGCACCACAGATAGCCAAAAACACCGTTCCGCTGACCTCTGCCGATGGCGCGAATGCGCACGGCGATGTGGAACGCTATGACCCGGCGCCGGACACGACCCCTCCCATCAATGTGAATGCCCTGTTCCGTCCGAGTATGGTAAATGACGGCGGGTCTCCGCAACAGGGGGCTACCGCCCAACTCCTAAGCGCAAATGTATTTCATGGCGGCGGAGACGATACGCAAACGGAGAAAAGCGCTACCACAGTACTGGGCGGCCCGTCATTCAGCTTGACGGGGCGTTCTGTCGTTGGCCCCATGCCGCTTCCCGAATATTCAAAAAACTTGCAGGGAAATGTGGTTGTAGAAATTTCCGTAAACAGGGACGGACGGGTAACTGCTGCAAAAGCCGGCGCAAAAGGCTCTACCGTGTCGGATGCTGTTTTGTGGAACGCGGCCAAAGAAGCCGCCCTGAAAACAAAATTCACAAGTTCCCCGACAGAATTTGTACAATACGGTACTATCACTTATGTCTTCCGGTTGCAATAACGGGGAGAAGCAGCATCTTCCATTTTCCATTATTCATAGTGCAATGCCTCTATAGGGTCTAACCGGGCGGCGCGGACGGCAGGAATGTAGCCGGAAGCAATGCTTACGCCGAAACACAGCGACACGCCAACCAGCATCCAAAACCAGGGGATGATAAATGATGCGCCCGTCAGTAAGGCTACGGCATTGCCGATGATGATGCCCAGCAGTATCCCCAGCAATCCGCCCAGCTGGCCGATGACAATGGATTCAAAGAGGAATTGCTGTTTAATAGTACCGGCACGCGCACCAATAGCTTTGCGCGTCCCGATTTCGCGGGTGCGTTCACTCACCGATACCAGCATGATGTTCATCAGGCCGACAGCCGCGCCCAGCAGGGTGATTAAGCCGATGACAATAGCCGCCAGTGTGGCGGTACCCATAAATTCCATCATCATATTTATTAACGCATCGCTGCGCTCGATGGTGAAATCGGTTTCGTCCTGCGGCTCCAGCCGGCGGATGAGGCGGAACAGGCCTTCCGCTTCCACGATAGCCTCTTCGGAGCGGTCGGGGTCGAGGGGCATTATTTCCAAGTAAAACCCCTGATTGGGATAGCCGAATGCACTGCGGGCATTGCTTACGGGGATGAGTACCCGGCGGTCCAGCCCGCTACCGAAACTTGACCGCTTGGATTTGAATGTACCTATCACGCGGTAGCGGTTGCCGCCGATAATGATATGTTCGTCTATGGGATTTTTTCCGTTGAACAGTTTTTTTTCGATATTATTGCCGATGATAGCCACGAAAGCGGCGCTCTCGATGTCGTGGGCGGTGAAATTGCGTCCCCGATCTATTTCCGCGCCATTGGTCAGGATATAGTCTTCGTTGGAGGCTTCAATCCCGATATTGGGGTCGGTTTGTTCCGACCCGTATTTAACCGTTGCGCCGCCGGTTACCCATGTATTGATGCCCACCGCCGCCGGAATGTGATAGCGCTCCTTAAATTCGGATGCCTGTTGATACGTGATGTACGCCGCCGTGCGCCGGCGGATACGCTTGTTCATTACCTGAAAATTATTTCCCCATCTCTGGATGGTAAATGAATTTGCACCCATATTGGTAAAACTCGTTGTGATGGAATTTTTGATTGCGTCTATAGCGGTGAGGATACCTACCAGCGACATGATGCCGATAGCAATAATGAGGATAGTCAATCCGGTGCGAAGGCGATTCGTCCTTACCGCCGTGAGCGACACCCTGAAATTTTCACGCAACAGCGCCGTTGCTTTCATAAACTGTATCTTTATTTGAAAGCGTAAAGGTAAGGAAAATTTA
>JAIROQ010000182.1 GCA_031257455.1 Prevotellaceae bacterium
CACATTAGCACATTAGCAAATTAGCACATCTGTAAATTTATTTTTCCGCTCACTGTTTTTTCCGTACCTTTGAAGAAATTTTAGAAAGATGATAACTACAGAACAACTGAAAAACCTCCAAGAACGTGAACAGGCGTTGAGGGGGTGTCTTTGACATTGATGCTAAAACGCTACTCTTGGCAAAAGAAGACGAACAAACGCAACAGCCCCACTTCTGGGACGACCCCAAGGCGGCAGAAATACAATTAAAAAAAATCGCGGCGCTGAAATCGTGGCTGGCCGGTTACCATAAAGTAGCCGGCGCAGTGGAAGAGCTTGGCGTATGGTTTGAACTGGCTAAACAGGACGCCGCTGCCGAACCCGACTTGGATGCGCAATACATCAAAACCCTTGCGGCAATAGAGGAATTGGAAATGCGTAACATGCTCGGCGATGAAGCCGACAAGATGGGCGCTATCCTGAAAATCAATTCCGGCGCGGGCGGCACCGAAAGCAATGACTGGTCGGCGATGCTCATGCGCATGTATGTGCGCTGGGGCGAACGCAACGGCTACAAAGTTTCGGCGTATGATGTGCTTGACGGCGATGAAGCCGGCGTCAAATCGGCCACGCTGGAATTTGAAGGCGAATATGCCTACGGTTTCCTGAAAACGGAAAACGGCGTACATCGGCTGGTGCGCATTTCCCCGTTCAATGCGCAAGGCAAGCGGCAAACCACTTTTTCATCGGTCTTCGTAATTCCTGCGGTGGACGACACCATTCAAATCGAAATCAATCCCGCCGATTTGGAGTGGGATACCTTCCGTTCCAGCGGCGCAGGCGGGCAGAATGTAAACAAGGTGGAAACAGGCGTGCGCGTGCGGCATCTTCCTACCGGTATCACGGTAGAAAATACGGAAACCCGCTCGCAACTGGACAACCGGCAAAATGCGTTGCGTATCCTGCGCTCGCACCTGTATGAACTGGAACTGCGCCGCCGCCGCGAGAAAGAAGCCGAAATCGAAGGACAGAAAAAGAAAATTGAATGGGGATCCCAAATCCGCAGTTATACGCTGCACCCCTACAAATTAGTGAAAGACCACCGTACCGGCTACGAAGTAACCGATACGCAAGCCGTGCTGGACGGCGATTTGAACGAATTTATGAAAGCCTATTTAATGGTTAACGGTTAGTGATTAGTGATTAATAAACTAAAAACAACATCTTATAAATAATTTTTATGACACCTTTTTTTTATCAACCCCCATTCCCTACGGGCAAAGACACTACCGAATATTATTTACTGACGAAAGACTATGTGTCGGTGGCGGATTTTAACGGCAAAGAAATATTAATGGTGCAGCCCGAAGGGTTGACGGCCATGTCCAATGCCGCTTTCCGGGACGTTGCTTTTTTGCTGCGTCCCGAACACCAGCGGCAAGTCGCCGCTATCCTCGCCGACCCCGAAGCCAGCGAGAACGATAAATATGTTGCGCTGACTTTCCTGCGCAATGCCGAAGTATCGGCCAAAGGGCTGTTGCCTTTCTGCCAGGATACCGGAACGGCTATTATCGCAGGCAAGAAAGGGCAACAGGTATGGACTGGCGGCGGCGATGAAGAAGCCCTGTCATTGGGCGTGTATAAAACCTACACCGAAGAAAATTTGCGCTATTCCCAAAACGTTCCGCTGACCATGTATGACGAGAAAAACAGCGGTTGCAACCTGCCTGCGCAGATTGATTTGTATGCTGTCGAAGGCGCGGAATACAAATTCCTCTGCATCGCCAAAGGCGGCGGCTCGGCCAATAAAACATACCTCTATCAGGAGACAAAGGCTTTGCTGACGCCGGAGAAATTAGTCCCGTTTCTGGTAGAGAAAATGAAAACGCTCGGCACGGCCGCCTGCCCGCCTTACCATATCGCTTTTGTGATTGGCGGCACGTCTGCGGAAGTTAATTTGAAGACGGTTAAACTGGCGTCCGTAAAATATTACGACAGCCTGCCTGCCGCAGGAAATGAAGGCGGACAGGCATTCCGCGATATTGAACTGGAAAAGCAAGTACTTGCGGAAGCGCAAAAAATCGGGCTGGGCGCGCAGTTCGGCGGGAAATATTTTGCGCACGATATCCGCATTATCCGGTTGCCGCGGCATGGTGCATCGTGTCCGGTGGGCTTGGGCGTGTCCTGCTCGGCCGACCGCAACATCAAATGCAAAATCAATAAAGAGGGTATTTGGATTGAAAAGTTGGAAGACAATCCCGGCCGGTATATCCCGGAAGCATTGCGTCACGCCGGCGAAGGCGATGCGGTGAAAATTGATTTGAACCAACCCATGTCGGCGGTATTGAAAGAATTGTCGAAATATCCGGTGTCCACGCGCCTGTCGCTCAACGGCGCTATTATTGTGGGACGCGATATTGCGCACGCCAGACTGAAAGAGCGTCTGGACGCGGGCGAAGGTTTACCACAATATATCAAAGACCATCCTATTTATTACGCCGGCCCTGCTAAAACGCCGGAAGGCATGGCCAGCGGTTCGTTTGGCCCTACTACCGCCGGCCGTATGGACAGTTATGTGGATTTATTCCAATCGCACGGCGGCAGTTTGCTGATGATAGCCAAAGGCAACCGCAGCCAACAGGTAACCGACTCCTGCAAAAAATATGGCGGCTTTTATCTTGGCAGCATCGGCGGCCCGGCGGCCATCCTCGCGCAAAATAACATTAAAAAAGTAGAATGTCTGGAATATCCCGAACTCGGGATGGAAGCTATCTGGAAAATTGAAGTGGTCGATTTCCCCGCGTTCATTCTGGTGGACGACAAGGGTAACGATTTTTTTCAAAGCCTTCAACCGAAATGCTAAGGACGTTTCGATTGAAAAAAATGTTTCAATAATTGCGCACACTCACCGGCTAAAACGCCTTTTTCTACCACAGTTTTCGGATGTAACAGCTGTGCGCCGGCTAAGGAGAACCCGCGTTTCGGATCGGCGGCGCCAAAAACTATTTTTCCGATTTGCGACCAGAACAGCGCGCCGGCGCACATGGGGCAAGGCTCTAAAGTAACGTACAGCGTACAGTCGCTTAAATATTTTCCCCCGATGGTATGTGTCGCTGCGGTGATAGCCTGCATTTCGGCATGGGCGGTAGGGTCGTTCAGGGTTTCGACGAGGTTATGGGCGCGTGCTACAATGCGCGTGCCGCAGGTAATAACGCAACCTACCGGCGTTTCATCCCGGTCGAAAGCTGCCTTTGCCTCTTTCAGGGCTTCACGCATGAAATATTCATTCATTTCAAAGATTTAAAGATTGGCAGATACATTATAGCTTTATTGATTGAATTTTTAAATTTTTAAATTTTTAAATTTATCAAAAGCCAATGGCAACAGGTCGCTTATTGTATGCACCATTTGTATTTTTTGCGCACTGCCCATAATTACTTTTATTGGTTGGCCGGAGCGGTTTTCACATTCGAGGAGCACTTGCCGGCACGCGCCGCAGGGATACACCGGGTCGGGATTGGCCTTGCCGTTGGCCATCGCATAAATGGCTATCGTACGGATGGCGACCTGCGAAAACTTCGATGTGGCATAAAACAAGGCTACACGCTCGGCGCATAATCCCGAAGGATAGGCGGCATTTTCCTGATTGCTTCCGCAGATGATTTCGCCATTGTCGAGCAACACCGCCGCGCCTACATGAAACTGCGAATATGGCGCATAGGAACTGCGGGTAGCTTCCGCCGCTTTTTCCAGCAAGGCGGCGTCTTCGCTTGTTAATTCATTGACGCCGCCCGCTTCATAAAGGGTAATTTCTATTTTTTTTTCCTCCATTTTTTCTGTAATTAATGATTAGCATGCAAAGATAAGGAAATAA
>JAIROQ010000189.1 GCA_031257455.1 Prevotellaceae bacterium
TCAACAAATCAAAAATGTAATTTCACATTAAAGCCCATGCTCCGCAGGCTGGGTTGCATGAAGTAATCCAGTCCCTGATAATAGGTAGTAGTGGAAGCCGTGAGTTCGGGGTCGAAAGGCGCTTTACAGTAAATCATCCAAAGATTATTGGCCGTCAAAGCCACCGTGAGGCCGCTGATTTTATCGTGGAATAATTTGCCGGGAAAGGTGTAGCTCAACGACAGTTCTTTTATGCGTACATTCGTAGCGCTGTAAACGTATTCCGACATTACGCCGGTCGTTCCGCCGCCGGTAACTTTATAATATTTCTCCGCGTCCATCAGGCCGCCATTAACGGATACGCCGCCTTTGTCGCGTGCCGCAGCCGATTGCTCCGAAACGCCGAAACGGTCCATGATGGCCTGCGTTACGGATAACCCAATGCCGCCCACACGTGCGGAAATAAGGCAACTCAAAGAAAAATTCCGGTAACTTACCGTATTATTCCAGCCGAGATGGAATTTGGGCATCACCGTGCCGGCCTTCACCCAGCGCTGCGGGTCGGACGAAACAGTACCCATGTTGGCGTCCACTTTCGTATAGCCCGCCTCGTCTTTCTTCAATGTCGATACGTACACATCGCCCATTGTGCCGCCTTTTTGCAATACCATGCGGTAAGAGCCGTTTTCGCTCGGCACGAACATATCCTGCGTCACCAGCGTACCGGTCGAAGGGTCTTTGGTTCCCGGCGGCACGAGTTCTTTAATTTCATTCCTGTTCATCGCGTAAGTGAGCGTGGACGTCCATTGCACCTTGCCGAACGTGTCGTCATAGGAAAGCATGGCTTCCAGCCCCCAGTTGTTCACCTTGCCGCCATTGATGTAAAAAGTATCGAAGCCCGTACTTGCCGCCGGTTTCAGCGAAAACAGCTGATTGTAGGTATTGGAATTATAGTATGTCACATCCGCCTGCCACCGCGAATCGAACAGCCGGATATTCACGCCCGCTTCAAACGACTTGGTCTTTTCGGGCGTCAGGCCGGTGGCCGGCAGGTAGGTTTGATTGACAAACATCCCGTCCTGCACGCCGTAGCCTGCTTTGGTAATATAGGGTTGCGGCGCATTCCCCACTTCGCTGTATGAAATGCGCACCTTGAGGAAAGATATTTTTGCATTCCGTAAATCCGCCATCTCGCTAATCACTCCCGACAAACCTATGGAAGGATAGAAATACCCGCTTTGGGCAGCGCCGGCCAACTGGGACGGCCAGTCGGCGCGACCGGTAAGGTTCAGGAAAACCATGCTCCGGTAGCCGGCTTCCGCTGTGGCATACACCGACTGCGTCTGGATATGGAGGTCGTCCTCGTGCTGTTTCGATTCCACATGATTTTTCAAAATATTGCTTGCATGAAACAGGTTCGGCACTCTTGCCAGATGGCCTTCATAGCCGGTCAGGTAACTGTGGGCGTCACTGATGGACGCGCCGGCATTGGCCTGCAGGCTCCAGTTCTCAAACTGCCTGTTGATGCTCGCCAGCACATCGCCGAACAGATTCCGGTTGGATGTATTAAGAAGTAAATAATTCCCGTAATCGGAAGCATACAGTGGAGAAGTGGAGGCCGACAGTTTGCGCGTATAACGCCGCTCATTGTGATCCAGCCGGACGCGCCCGGCCACACTGAACCAGTCGGCAATCCGATATTGAAGGTTTGCGCCGGTAATAAAACGGTTTTTATTGTTCTCAAACGCCTCGCGGTTGATAATCCAGTAAGGATTTTGCATCCCGAATTCCATAGCGCCGTAAGGCCAGTATTGGGTTTTGAAACGGCGTTCGGCATTGTAACGCTCGAACGCCTGATATTTGGCCATGTCATCGCCGCGCGGGAAAAGGTAAACAGGAATTAAGGGATTATGATATTGCCCCTGTACCACCCTGTTCTTGTCGTACTGGTTGATGTAACGCAAACTCAAATCCAGCCACAGCTTGTCCCTGATTAGCTCCGAAGACGTGTTCGCCGTAATGTTGAAACGGTTGTACTGATTGTTCGGGATAATCCCTTCCGCCTTCACGTAAGCGCCGGAGACATATATCTTGTGACGTTCCGTGCCGGCGGAAACGCTGATGCTGTTGGTTTCATTGTAACCCGTCTGGAAAAAATCCTTCGGCTCATACGTGGAGGGATAATATTGTTTCTGCCCCCAGCTGTAAAAATCGCCAATAGCCGAGCCATAGCGGTTTTGGAACTCCGGCATCACAAAAGGACTGAGGAATTGGGTACTGTTTGAATAACTCACTCTCGGCTTTCCCTCCACGCCTTTTTTGGTGGTAATGATAATAACGCCGTTCGAGCCGCCGCTGCCATAGAGCGCCGCTGCTGCCGCGCCGGTCAATACGGAAATATCTTCGATGTCGTCCGGGTTGAGGTCGGCGATACCATCGCTGTCGCCGCCATCGGGCATTTCATAGATATCGCCGGGTTGCGAAGTCTGCAAGTACGGCAGGGGAACGCCGTCCAAAGCATACAGCGCATTATTTCCGCCGAAGAGCGACTTCGTGCCGCGCATCACTACGCGCGATGAACCGCCGATACCGGAGGCGCTGCTGTTGATTTGCACGCCCGCCACCTTGCCCGCAAGGTTTTTGATGAAACTTGCATCATTGACCAGCGTGACTATCGAAGAAGGAACTTTTTGCACGTTATAGCTAAGCGCTTTTTCCGAGCGCCGGATACCAAGCGCCGTTACCACCACTTCGTCAAGAGTGGCTGCCTCTTCTTCCAGCGCTATATTATATACCGTCCGGCTGCCTGCCGTAATCTCCACCGTATTATAGCCAAGATAGGAAAACACCAGCGTCTGCCCCTCTTCGATGCCGGTTAAATTGAAATGGCCGTCCACATCCGCGACCACGCTTCTGGTAGTGCCTTTCAGGATGACGCTCGCGCCGGCGAGCGGCTGCCCGCTTTTATCCGTGACGGTACCGGACAGGTGTTTCTGCGGCGCTGCCTGCTGTTCGGGAATAATCAGGATATAATTATCCTTCATCCGGTAGGTAAATCCCGTGCCGGCAAGTATGCTGCCGAGCGCTTCGTCCAAAGGCCGGCCGGTAAGATGAAGGGCTATTTCCTTTGCGCCGTCAATGCGCGATTCATTGTAGGCAATCGACATCTTCGACTGTTCTTCCACGCGCTGCAAGGCCTCTTTTAATGTAATACGGTCTTGCTGGATTGTTATCCTCACGTCCGGCTGGGCGTAGGATAACACCGGTAAAAAATACACACATAAAATGGAAAGCAACGTTACGTTTGCTTTTCTGAGATAATTCATAAAAATTAATGGGTTAAATTTTATACTTGATTATTTATTGTTACCCTTTCCGGGTACCTGGCCCTGTAAGGCCTGTTAAAGCTGGTTCGGTTATGTTTTCATCATAGCTGTTTTTTAAGTTTGACACTGATTATTGTATATTATGCGCACCCTTGCGGGTCGTGAAGGTATAGTCGAACGGGCCGGCCACCGTTTCTATAACTTCCATAATTTCCTCCAAAGAGGCTTCTTTTTGGAAATGGAAATTATATTTATCATTGCCCAAAGCGGCGGTATTATATTGGAATGAAATGGCAAATTTATGCTCCAGCGCCGCAAGGATTTTCTGGAGAGTCGCCCCCCGGAACGCCAGTTCGCCGCGTTGCCACGCGATTTCATTGCGGAGATTGACTTTACGGATGGAATAAGTCTTCCGCTGCGTATTATAGGCAAACTGTTCGCCGGCTTTGAGGATAAAGTCCGTTGGATTATCCGCCACCGTCACGCGGACGCTCCCGCTAATCAGGGTCGCTTTTACGTTGTCGTCATCCGCATAGCCGGTAACATTAAACTCCGTGCCAAGTGCGGTAACCGCCATGTGCTTTGACCGGACAATAAAAGGCGCTGCCGTATTGTGTGCGACCTTGAAATTCGCCTCGCCCGACAGATATAATGTGCGCGTTTCCTGTCCAAAGTTATGGGGATAGACCATGAGCGACGCCGAGTTGGTCTGTACCACGCTCCCGTCCGGTAAGGTCACCGTATCGGAAGCCCCGTAGTCCGTGAAATATTCGGTAAAGGTTATATTCTCCGGCGTACGGTGCGTAAAAATATACATCCCCGAAACCGCCATGATAAAGGTCATCACCGCCGCATATTTCCACACCGTCAAGCGGACGGCTTTTCGTTCCTTCGCAAGTTGCCGCTTCCGTATCCACGACTTCAGGGACGTCCATGTATTATCCGCAGGTGTGCTATCCGTACTGTTCCACAGTTGCAGCAGGGCGTCCTTCTTTTCTTCCGGGAATCGCCCGTCCGCCAACCATTGGTGGAAGGTATCCCGCAAGGGCGCTTCCACACCGGATTGTACATACAATGCGATTATTTTGCCAATATATTTTTTCATTTTTAGTAAGGTTTCCTTCACGCGTGTGTCCGCTTTATATATATAACAACAAACCCGCCGCAACTACGCAACTTGATTTGCTAATTTGCTGATTTGCTAATGTGACTAATTGGATATTTACAGATTTACAGATTTGGCTGACGCCACTGCGCTTGTCGCGACTAACTACTAACCACTACTATGAAAATTATATGCCTTCAGTACCGTTGCGTAACGTTATGCAAGTATGTCGTAGCCCTTCAGGGCGGTTGCAACATGTGTCGAAACTGTCAAAATGTCATGTAGGAGGGTTGCTACACGTGTAGCAAGTCGTCCGAAGGGCTTCGGAAGCGTTGTTACATGTGTAGCAACTGCCAAAACAGTTCGCGGAAGGGTTGCGCAATGAAACCCTAAGAGAACTAGGACGCAACAAAGAGTAGTGTTTGAGATAAACACCTTTCTTTAACAAGTTATTTTATTATATTGTTTACATCATTTTATTATTTGCTAGTTGCAGCACC
>JAIROQ010000203.1 GCA_031257455.1 Prevotellaceae bacterium
AAAGCTATTACCGCATTAGAAGGCTTTAATGATGTTTTAATTTACGCGCCATCCATACTTACAGGAGGAGCACAGGATGATACATAACATTTCCAAACCGCCAATCAGTGAAAATTTCACTATTGCCGACATTCATAAATTAAGAGAATGGAATTATGAATGCCTGAAAGATGCAACAAATGAAGAGCGTTTCGCTGCTATTCATAGTCGTGCGCAATTGAGCCGCCAAAGCATTGAGCGTATCCGTTTAAAAATTAGTCGTAAGTCGTAAGTTTAAAATAAGTCGTAAGTCATAAGTCGTAAATCGCGGCAGCGCACTAATTCTTAATTTTTAATTCTTAATTCCTAATTCTCACGGCACCGGGTCGTAGCCGCAGCCGCCCCAGGGGTGGCAACGCAGGATACGCCGCAGGGCTAACCATGCGCCTTTGAGCAGGCCGTGTTTTTTCAACGCTTCAATGGCATATTGCGAACAGGTAGGCGTAAAGCGGCAAGTGGGCGGTTTCAGCGGTGAAATACACCACTGGTATAATTTAACCGCAAGTATCAACGGAAACGCCAGTCTCTTTAACAGCCGCTTCCGCCAATGCTTCGATGATATTTCTGAGGTGTGATTCGATGTCGGCATACAGTAAAATTTCCGGTGATACATAATGGAAGAAAACAACCATCGCTTTATTTTTCCCGGCAAGCGTTTCATAGAAGGGCGCTTTATTTTTCCGGAAAGCCTCGCGTGTTCTTCGTTTCAAGAGATTGCGCGTAACGGCTTTTTTGAAATTCCGCTTGGGAACATTCACCGCCATTTGGCAACAGGGCGCGCCGGCTGCTACCGGGACGAAAGAATAAAAAACCTTGAACGGGAAATGAAAAAGCACAGTTCCTTTGTTCATCAGCGCCGCTATTTGTTTTCGCGAGCACAAACGTTCGGATTTCGGCAAAGAGGCAGGCTTCATCCTCCGCTCAGGAATATGTCCAATGCTTTAGCGATAGAGGGCGCTTCCGGCGTAGGCGCTTCAACGGCTACTTTGAAATCATTTTCTTTTAACGCCTTTGCCGCCGCCACGCCGAATGACGCCATTAATGTTTTCCCCTGTTTGAAATTCGGGAAATTTTCGCGCAGCGATTTCACTTCGTGCGGGCTGTAGAATACCATCATATCATAACGTTTCAGTTCGATATTTTTAATTTCGGTATTTATTATCGTGCGGTAAAAAACCGCTTTGGTATTTTTCAATCGCGCTTTATCAAAGGCTTTCGGGATTTCAGGCTTGTAATTATCGGCTAATGCCAACAGGAAAATTTCTTGCCGGTGTTTGATGTTGATGACCTCAATGAGGGAATGAATAGTGCCGTTGCCGAAAAATATTTTACGTTTGCGGTACACGATATATTTTTGCAAATAGTTGGCGATGGATTCCGTCATGCAAAAATATTTCATCGTCAGGGGAACGGTAAACCGCAATTCTTCACAAAGCGAAAAAAACATATCAACGGCCGTACGGGCGGTAAACACTACTGCGGAATGTTTTTGGATGTCGATGCGTTGTGCGCGGAATTCTTTTGCAGAAAGGCTTTCAATGCGTGTGAAAGGAACGAAGTCAACAATCAATTTGTGTTTTTCTATCAACTCTGCATAGGGGGTTGTTCCTATCGGTTCCGGCTGTGCAATCAGGATATTCGTTACATTCATGCGGCAAAAAAATTAAATCTAGTCCAATAATATAAAAGAATATAGCAGTAAAAACGGGGCTATTTCGAAAGTACAAAGGTACAAAATCAAAAAGAAAATAGAAATACGTGCAGCTAAAAAAATTCGGATTACACGGAAAATATACAGCGTTATCAAAAAGAACAACACGCTGCAACCGATTATTATCAGGCAATAGAAAAATGTCTCTGTGACGGTTGCTACCATAAGCAATACGACCGGGAACAGTAAAAACCCGCAGGCAATACAATGTAACCGGTTAAAGAAAATAATCAATTGCATGACCGGCGCATTTTTGCTCACAAATTCCACGATGCGCAACAGTAAAGTTTTTACGACAAATAATACCGCCAAAACGCCGACTATAATCCAAAAATATTTCCATTGCGAGCCGGTAACCGTTATCCACCCGGTGCGAAACGCAGCCACCCATGTAAAAAAACCGATGGGCACAAATGAAAATGTCAATAATATGCGGCTTGTAATGACAACGGTTAAAGAATTTTCATGGAATTGCTTTTCGGCAGTTTGGAAATTAAACAATCCGTTCACCAAAGTAGAAAAAAAATTGCGTACGTAGCGCAACAACAGCAGGAATAAAAAAATGACGCCTAACGATAGCAACCCTTCAAACAAGCCGGAAGGAACATTTCTTGACGCCGGTTCTACGGGCTTTTTCGCCGGCGCCGACAACACCGAATAATTGCCGAAAACCGTTTCCGGCAATGCCGCAAGGCTATCTGCCGCCAGTGAATCGGTGGTAAATGTGGCGGGGGATATTATCATGCTGCTGTTCATTTCGACTATATACAGTTTAAGAATTGCCTGCGGGCGGTTAATTTCCTCTCTTTGCCTTGTATCCTGCGGCATTCAGCAATGTTACCAAACGGTCACGGAAATCGCCCTGCAATAATATTTCACCGTCTTTTGCCGTGCCGCCCGCACCGCACTGGGTTTTCAGCGTTTTGGCAAGTGTTTGCAAATCGTCATCC
>JAIROQ010000102.1 GCA_031257455.1 Prevotellaceae bacterium
TAATTTGCTTAAAAGAATATAACAAGCATGAAGCAAGAAAATAGTGCTTTCCAATAACGTCATGCCTTGCGTTTATTAGGGTTTCCCCGCGCAACCATGAAAAAATAAAATGTTCTTTATATGCTAATACAGGGGCAAAATAAATATAGCCCCTGTTTTCCTCCGTCCAATACCAAACATTAAATAACTATCGGACGGTTAAGGTGCCTTCAGCACACACGAAAAAAAGGGGCTACAGTCTCTTTTGGTGCAAAGGCACCTTTTATATTAAAGCGGTTGCAAAAATACTAAAAAAACCATATATGAAGAAATTAAAAATAATCCGACTGAAAGTTCAAATGTTTTTGCTGCATATCATAACCCACCCGCACGGCACACAATGGGTACAGTTATTGTGGGCGGCGATAGAGCAGTTAATAGTTGAAAGTTGAAAACGCTGACGCCGGAGTGTTCGGAAAGTCGGCCAGGACTTTTGGCATTATCGCTTACTATTCCGGCAAGATATCCACCAAATGTTACGGCGCTGTCCAAAACAATAGTTGTATGGCAAGCCTTTTGTGAAAACCGGCGGGTTATTCTTTCACGGTAAATTCGTAGCCTTCCATAATCGGGTTGTGCAGGATTTTTTTACATACCTCTTCGATACGTTGCACGGCGTGCTTTTTAGAGGGCGCTTTTATTTCCAGCGTAAGGTGTTTGCCTATGCGCACGTTTTCAATTTCGGTGTAACCGTTATTGTGCATTACGCCGGTAACCGCTTTCCCTTGCGGGTCTAACAATGCTTTCAAGGGCATTACATTGATTTCTGCAATGAATTTCATGGTTTTTATATTTATTTTTTACGAAATAACGAAAGTATAAAGGAACAGAAAATGTAAGTAAGGAAAATAACCGCGATGGCAAACAGTATCCCCTGCCGGAAAATAAGGGTGCAGGAGACGATTAACAGGCACAGCAAAATAAAAACGAACGGTATTTTATTGTCGCTCCAGCGCAGGTTTTGGAATTTCAGGGCGAACATCGGCAGGTTGCATACCAGCAGTGCGGAAAGCAGTACGGAAAGAATGATTATCGAATACCACTGTTCCATCCATGCGGCGAGCCAGTGCCCATGCACCGACAGACTCACCAGCACAGCTATCAACAAAGCATTGGCAGGCGTTGGCAAACCGATAAAGCTATTGCTTTGGCGGGCGTCAATATTAAACTTTGCCAGACGCAATGCCGAAAAAACCGCAATGATAAAAGGAAAAAACGTCCACAGTTCCCAAATCAGGCCGCTGTCGAAGCCACCGGTAATTTTATCGCTTAACAGTACATTCAGTTTATTATGCAAAAGCGCTGCCGGCGCGATACCAAAACTCACCATATCGGCAAGCGAGTCGAGTTGTTTGCCCAGTGCGGAATAGGCTTTCAGCAGGCGCGCGCTTAACCCATCGCAGAAGTCGAACACGGCGGCGGCAAAAATGCAATACACCGCAAAGTCCGTCCAGCCGCGCAAAGCAAACACTATGGCGATACAGCCGGCCAATAAATTTAATGCAGTAATGGTATTCGGTATTGCGTGCACTATAAGTTTCATAACAACTTTAACCTTTTGATTTTTTAATCCTGAAATTTTTTACCTTTGTATAACTAAAAATAAAAGTACATGGCAAAATTAGTAAAAAAAGAGCACATACGTTTGTTGCTTGTGTTGTTTTTATCAATAATAGCCGGATGCAAACATTCGACCGGACAGGTAAAAAATTATAGTTATACGGTAGTCGCCGTTTATCCGCATGACGCGCAGGCTTACACGCAAGGATTATTTATCCATGACGGCATATTGTACGAAAGTACCGGGCAATATGGGCAATCGAGCTTGCGGAAAACAGATTTGAAAACCGGCCGGGTATTAAATATAATTCCCTTATCGAAACAATATTTCGGCGAAGGTTCGTGTATATTGAATAATAAAATTTATTGGCTAACGTATATGGAACAAACCGTTTTTGTGTACGATTTATCGCTGAAACAAACCGGCGAATTTCATTATCCCGGCGAAGGCTGGGGCTTGGCAACGGATGGAACGCATTTAATCATGAGCAACGGTTCGTCCATATTGCGTTTTATAAATCCCGAAAATTTTCTGGAAGTGCGTTCGCTAAACGTTACCTATAAAGGTCGGGCGTTGCCTATGTTGAATGAATTGGAATATATCAACGGAGAAATTTGGGCAAATGTATATACCGAAAATCACATTGTCCGCATTGACCCGGTGAGCGGCAAGGTGAACGGGATTGTTTTCCTGAATAATTTGTTGCCTGCATCCCTGCGGACGAGAAATACCGATGTGCTCAACGGTATTGCCTATGATACGGCCACATCAAAGCTCTATGTAACCGGAAAAAATTGGCCGAAATTATATGAAATAACTACACAACCAATACCCTGAAAGTATTGGTTGTGTAGTTATAAAATCTAATAACCCCAACGGGTTTCAGCAATTATTCATGCAGATTGAAGGAGGTATCATATACCCACGTATCTTCAGGAGCAAAGTCCGATGACCTGATGATGCTGTTCATTTCGTTGTATGCCGTGTGTATATTGTCGAACGAGGCGGCAGATATACAGGCAAAGCCATTCCTGAAACGCATCATTTTCGGGTTGTAACCCTTACTTTGCAATAAGTCTATCATACGTTCGGCATTAGACGATACCCTGAAACAGCCCACTACTACATGGTAACGTTTGCTTTCTGCGGCAAGCCGTGCGGCTTCTTCTTCCGCTTGCTGTTGCTCCAGCGCTAATTGTTCAGCCTCTTGCGCCAGCTGCAATTGCACCTGCGCTATACTGTCTTGACGCGCTTTCTCCCGCTGCGCTTTTTTGGCCAATTCCGCTTTGGAGGGTTTCCCAAGAAAAGTTGTGTTAAACCAGTCACAACTGTTCAAACTGATTAACATTGCGACCGGCAATGCAATATAAAGTATTTTTTTCATAAAAAATATGATATTATAATTGCCAAATATACACATTTTTTAAAAAACACGAAAATATTTTGAAAAAAATTTAGTATCTTCACGAAAAAATCTAATGCCTTATGCGCCGGTTTTTAACAAGAATACGAATTATTACCAACCTTACCGACCACATTGACGTGATGGCGACAATAGCCTCCATCAAACAGAATGTTGATTTCCGGGGTCCCAATGTATGGATTTTAGCGTTTGCCATTATCATCGCATCCGTGGGGTTGAACGTAAATTCTATCCCCGTTATCATTGGCGCTATGTTGATTTCTCCTTTAATGGGGCCTATTATGGGCGTTGGAATGTCCATAGCCATCAATGATTCCAAGTTGCTGCAAGGCTCTCTGAAAAATTTGTTTGTAATGGTCGCTATTAGTTTACTGGCATCGTTTACATATTTTTTCATCAGTCCCCTGCATTTGGAAGAACCTACCGAATTGCTGGCGCGTACGCGGCCTACAATTTTTGACGTCTTTATTGCTTTGTTCGGCGGGCTGGCGGGCATTGTAGAAAGTGCGCGTAAAGAAAAAGGAACGGTAATTGCCGGAGTCGCCATTGCTACGGCATTGATGCCGCCCTTATGTACTGCGGGGTACGGATTGGCAAATGCCGAGTGGGGATATTTTATCGGCGCTTTTTATTTGTTCTTCATTAATTCGTTCCTCATTGCACTGGCGACATTCCTGATGGCGCGCTATATGAAATTCCCGGTCGTGAAATTCAACGACCCGGAAAAACAACGGCATGTAAACCGCATCATTATTATATTCTCGACCATTACGCTTATCCCGAGCATTATTATGGCATGGATGGTGATACGTGAAAACCGCTTTGACTATGCGGTGGAAAAGCTGGTAAAAGAATATTCTTCGGCTTTTGAAAATACCAAGTTCATGGATGTGGAGAAAACGTACTATATAATGGATTCTTCCGAATTAAAAATCTCTACTATCGGGCAACCGTTAACCGCTTTCCAGATAGCGCGCGTCAGAGAACGTATGCAGGAAATAGGGCTTAAAAAAACAAAATTAAGTATTACGCAATCCCTGTCTTTCGCATCGGACAATACGCCGGCAACCGAACTGCTGCAAAGCATCTACGAACGGTCGGAAGCAGCCGTAAAAAGCAAAGAAGAACGGATTGCCCAACTGGAAAAAGAATTGGCCGGATTGAAAACGGAAAATATTCCGTATGCGCAAGTAGCGCGCGAGTTGGCAATAACCTATCCCGCGCTGCAAAAAATTACCCTCTCTACAGGCGTACAAATCGAAGTGGCATCGGGGAAAAACGTACGGCAACTGGTGGCGGTGGTACAATGGCTTGGAACGCCTGCCGCAGAGGAGCTGCAGCAATTGGAAAACTTTCTGAAAGTACGCTTGAACGAAAGTGATATCACGGTAATTCCTTACGCCGAATGAGAATTTCATTGTTATTTATGGCGCTGTTTGCCGCTTACAGCAGCTATGCACAGGATACACTGTCGTTGCTGTTTGCCGGCGATGTGATGCAGCACCAGTCGCAAATCAATGCGGCGCAACGCGGCGATGTGTACGAATACGATGAATGTTTTTCCATGCTGAAAGACCGGATTGCCGCAGCGGACGTGGCCATAGCCAATCTGGAAGTAACATTGGCGGGAAAACCTTATTCCGGCTATCCGCAGTTCAGCGCACCCGATGAACTGGCGCAAGCCTTAGGCAATGCCGGTTTTGACGTGTTAATTACTGCCAACAATCATTCCTGCGACAAAGGGGAAAGAGGTATCCTCCGCACCATTCGCACTCTGGACAGGTTGGGAATAGGGCATACCGGCACTTTCCGTTCTCCGGCGGAACGCGACAGTCTATATCCGCTGATAATAGAAAAAAATAATTTCCGGCTGGCTATCCTCAGTTACACTTATGGCACGAATGGTATTCCGGCGCCGCCGCCGGCGGTGGTGAACCTTATCGACACGGTGCAAATAGCCGCCGATATTGCGGCAGCAAAAGCGCAGTCGCCCGATGTGATGATTGCTTTCATGCACTGGGGCGAGGAATACCAGCAGCAACCCAATAAACAGCAAAAGACATTAGCGGATTTTTTCATCCGGCACGGCGTGCGGCTGGTTATCGGTTCGCACCCGCATGTGCTGCAACGTATGGAATGCCGCTATGATGCCGACAGCGCGGCGCAAAGCGTGGTCGTCTATTCATTGGGGAATTTCATATCGAACCAGTCGGCGAAAAATACCGGCGGCGGCGCTATAGCGCATATCCGGTTACTAAAAAACGATACCGGACTTACCATCGACAAATGCAGTTATCAACTGGTGTGGACTTATAAACCGGTTACCGGAAAGCGCCGCCGGTTCTATGTAGCGCCGGTCGGCGAATTGGAAAACAATCCGGCCTTCTTCACCAATGAAGCCGATTTTTTTAAGATGAAAGACTTTGCTAAAAACATGCGGGATTTATATAATAAAGAAAATAGCAGTTTCCCGGAAGCCGCTCCCCAACCGAACTGCGAATAACTATGAAAAAAAAAGCAACACGCCGCACGCCGCACCGTCTTCCAAAGGAACAGGCAGGGGGGATGTGCGAAAAAATAATCATTTTGGATGGCATTGAGCCGGTGGAACTGTATGGCGTAAACAATGTGCTGTATGACCGGTTGACGGCGCAGTTTCCCACCTTGAAAATCGTAGCGCGCGGCAATGAAATAAAGGTATTCGGCAAAGACAGCGAAATGGACGATTTTGAAAATAAATTGTTGCAGTTAGTCGATTACCACGCACACAAGGGACGCCTTACGGTGGAAGACGTGGAGCAGCTGGCCGGCGGCAAGCCTTTGGACGCAACCGTTACGCCCGCCGGAGTGATTATATATGGCGCTGATGGCCGCACAGTATGCGCCCGTACCGCCAATCAGAAAAAATTAGTAACCCTCTATGAAAAGAACGACCTCCTGTTTGCCGTAGGCCCTGCGGGCTCGGGAAAAACCTATACGGCGATTGCATTAGCCGTGCGCGCTTTGAAGAACAAGGAAATTAAACGGATTATCCTGACGCGCCCGGCGGTGGAGGCGGGCGAACGGCTGGGTTTCCTGCCGGGCGACATGAAGGAAAAATTAGACCCCTACCTGCAACCCTTGTATGACGCCCTGAACGACATGATACCCGCTCGAAAGCTGGAAAAATATATGGCCGAAGGAACGGTGCAGATTGCGCCGCTGGCTTATATGCGCGGCCGCACCCTCGACAATGCATTTGTCATTTTGGACGAAGCGCAGAACACCACTACCGGCCAATTGAAGATGTTCCTTACCCGCATGGGCAATAATGCCAAGTTTATTGTTACCGGCGACATTACGCAAATTGACTTGCCGCGCCGTGCCGATTCGGGCTTGCCGCGCGTGATGCAGTGGCTGCAACCGGTCAAGGGCATTGCTTTTGTACTCTTCGACCAGCGCGATATTGTCCGCCATCCCTTAGTAAAACTCATCGTCAAAACATTTGAAAAATACGA
>JAIROQ010000115.1 GCA_031257455.1 Prevotellaceae bacterium
TCCGGATAATCCAGGGCTTGCAGTAATCCTACAAACTGTTGCTTCTCTACGTTTAGTTGTATTGCATTCATCTTTTTATTTTTTTTACAAAGATACGAAATTTATTATTAAGCGTGTAACCCAACATGTCAAAGAGCGGGATATAAAAAACAGGGTTGATTTTATTTAGTTAGGCATATAGTTACTCTGTTTTTTTCATCAGACGAACTTTATACATTCTGTATCCGGGAATCGTCAGTTTTTTTGTTGGATTTATCATATAAATATTTTCCGTCCAGTAATTTTCTTCTGCTTGAGTATAAACCAGCCAACCTGTTTCCTGTATATAGTTGACGGATTTAATATCTCCACTCAAAATTTCAGGTTCAAATAAGGTAAACTTGCCTGTATCTATCTCGAAAAGATAGACTTTTCCCGCAAAACTTGCCGAAGAATTACTGCTAACCAAAAAAGTGTTGCTGTTTACAGCCGAAAGATCATGTCCATTGCCTAAAGGAACACTCCATTCTTTTTCAAGTATCAGTTCTGGTGTGTTTGAACCCCAATTTTTCAGAGAATATTCACGGAGTACGCTACTCCCTAATGCGTAAAAACGGTTTCTTGCAGCCATCCATACAGCGCCATGAGCGCCATGAAGTTCATCCCTGAACAAAACCTCTTCGGGTTTATTGATGTCATATACCTCAATACTGTTTCCTTGTTCAGTTGTGGATAAGGCGACGACAATTTTTCCGTTCGGCAACAAGTCGGCAGAGTGCGCTTGTGGAGCATGGGCGTAGAACAGGCATTTTTTTGTCGAACGTTCGAGCAACAATACGCCGCCGCCCGTGGAAGAGGTCATCAGCAATTTTGTATTGTCGTCAACCGACTTGCAATCGTCTAGCGTTTTCATATAATTCATGTATGCCGTTGGGAGTTGCGACGCAGCGTCAGCCAATTTCCACCTCCACACTATATTGAGTTCTTGCCCGTTGGATGTCTGTGCATCCAAGATGTATAATTGATCTTGTCCGCAGGTAATCAGATAATACCCATCGTTTTCCGGCAACAAAGTGTCCGCGCGGGTTTGCGCCAGCAGTATCTGATTAACCAAAAGTAATAAGCCAATAAAAATATTTTTCATTTTTGAAATATCAATGCAATTCACCATTACTCCACATTAACTTTTCGCCCCACGCCATGATTACATAGGGCACTTTAACATTCTCCAGCCGTCTAAAAGTAAGCCAATATGGTTCCCTGTGATCAATGGAGTGTCCCATTTCGTTTTCATGTCCGGTAATTATCAGTGCCGGACGAATACCGGCAACGCTTTCTTCCATAGGCATCATCCAGCAATGTGCCAGCAATACATCTACTTTCACTTTATCGCCGACATTGGCTATCCATTTCATATCGTCGTGATTTGATTGATCGCCGGTGTGCATCACTGTTATTCCTTCAGGCGTAGTGATGGCATATACATTATTTGGGACGTCTCTCTGATGTCCCGGAAATATATATACAGGCAATGATACGTTTTTTCCTGAAATCCGGATAGTTTCTTTGAGCATATCGGCTCCGCGCAAAGGTCGTATATGTGAATCCGAATTTTGCCAAAACTTGATTGGGACAATTACATCTTTCCCCTGCTCACAAAACATTTTGGCTACCGCTTCATCAGCATGGTCGCCGTGGACATGCGTGACGAACAGAATATCGCATTGCTTTATAATCAGCTGCATCAGGGAGTCGCTTATAAAATGCTTTTCCTCGTTGTGTCCACCCCCTCTGATAATGTCAATGGCAACTGTTACCGATGGCGTCTGCACAATGAAGCCGTGATTATAGAAACGGAAAAACCGTACTTTGTTACCGACAGGTTTTCCCTTCGCGAGTTCTTCGGCAACCGTTTGCGCCATACGTTCGGTATAGGTGAAAAACGCCGCGCCGTTATCCAATCGTGTGTCATGCAATAATGCGTCTAACGCGAACAGCGCTAATTTGCGCTCATCATTGGCAGAAGTTGAGGGAGGATTACGTTCAAGTACTTTATGCGTATGCTCAAAAAGTATTGCAGCTTGATCTTGTAACATCTCATTCGGATTATCCCAATATTCCAACGGTTGCTGTGCTAAGAGCAGGCAGTCGGCAAATATGATATAAAAAATCAGGGATAAAACTCGCAAATATTGTTTCGTAATCATTTGATAAAATATTTTTAGTTGTTTTTTAATTATATCCCGGATTTTGCCATAGCAGGGCTTCGTTGTTTATACGTTCCAATTCTGTTTTCGGTATCGGGAACAGAAACTGATAATCGGTAATAGTATGCCCATTAAGCGCCATTACCGCTTTGGCTTCGCCCATACGCACTATATCAAACCAGCGATGCCCTTCGTAAGGAAATTCCAGTTGTCGCTCCAGCATAATGGCTTTATTAAAACTGTCCTGATTGGCTATTGCCGGGTCATTTGGCTGTATTGCCGCAAGTCCTGCGCGTGTATGCACTGCATTAAGCGCCGTCATGGCAGGCGACGTGGAGGTATTGTCAAAGCCAATCCTGTTTAAGGCTTCGGCATACATTAACAGTACGTCGGCATAACGGAGTATGATTTGGTCGTTGCCCACATTATTCGTAGTGGCATCTCTTGTGTCAAAAAATTTTTGAAGCGCATACACGTTGCTTTCTCCTGGCACAGCCACATGCTCAATTAACGCCCTGCGCTTATCTCCATTGGTGAAAGCATTGAGCAATTGCGGAGATTGACCGGAGAAATTGGTTAAGCTAGTCATGCTCCACCAAAAACCATGCCCTTCGCCCGGAACGGTTTTGTTAAAACGCACGGCAAAAATAATTTCGCCGTTCATTTTATTGTCCACTTTAAACACATCGCCCGGCTCCGGCAGCAATGTATAGGCGCCGCCGATAAGCGGAGTCAGTGCATCGCGGGCATCCGTCCACTTGTGGAAAGTGAGATAGACCTTTCCCAACAGGGCACGTGCGGCGCCCAGGGTAACCCGCCCTACATCATTGCCGCTGTACGTTTCGGGCAGCAGGCTTCCGTCCACAATCTGTTTCAAATCGCCGGCAATCAGTTCCAGCATTTCTTCATCGGAACTCCGCCCGATTTGAAGCGCTTCGTCCACCGTAACCACCTTGCGCGTAGTGGGCACGCCGCCCCATGTGCGATACATATTGAAGTAGTTAAATGCGCGGATAAACAGGGCTTCGCCTTTATACTGTTTTTTTAGATTTCCGTCAATATCCGCCTCGTCAATTCTGTCGAGCACCATATTGCACCGATAGACGTTATTGTTGAAGTTTGCCCAAAACTCGGACAATAATACATTGGATTGATTTTCCTGAAACTGGTCAATATCGTATCGGTCCTGTGTGCCGGTTGTTGGGGCATCAATCAAAAAGTTGTCGCTGCGATATTCGCAACATTCCGTGTAAAAGCTCACCTGCGATTGTAATTTGGAATAGCAGGATATTACGGCAAGGTTAAAATCTTCCGCCGTTTTGTACATGATGTTTGCCGAAATTTTATCGTTGGGCGTCAGGTCAAAAAACTCGTCGGAGCAAGACGCCAACAATACGGAAAATGAGAGTAGGAGTAATTTATGCTTTTTCATATTGATTTTGTTTGAAAGGTTAAAAAGTAATGTTAATTCCGGTAGTGAATATTTTTGCTAATGGATAAGTGCCATAGTCTTCGCCCGGTGTAAGGGAGTTAGATGGGCGCATGTTTACTTCGGGGTTATAACCGGTGTAGCCCGTAACTGTCCAGAGATTTTGCCCCGACACGTAAATCCGCAGGTTTTGCACATAAAATTTTTGGGTTATATGCTTGGGTAACGTGTAGCCCAACGACACATTTTGCAGCCGGAAATAGGAGCCGTCTTCAATATGCCACGTGGAGGTTCGTCCGTTGTAGCCCTTAGCTTTGCGGTTGCCGCGGTTGGTGTTGCCGTCGCCCGGCTCGGCTTCGCTACGCCAGCGGTTCAACCCTTCAATCATTTCATTTGTGTTTCCCTCATTGTTGTTGATGTAACGCTGGTTCAGGTTCAGAATTTTATTTCCGTACACGCCTTGAAAGTCGAACGCCAAATCAATGCCTTTGTACGACACTGAGCCGCTAAATCCGTAGGTAAACTTGGGCATATAATTACCCACAATGGCACGATCTTTATCTATATCCAACACGCCATCGCCATCCACATCTACAAAGCGGAAATCGCCCACATGCGTAGCCGACGCACCCTCAATATGCGGATAGCTGTTCAACTCCTCTGCGGTGGCGAAAATACCGTCCTGTAACAGCACATAGTAGCTGCCGATGGGTTGCCCCACTTGCGTAATGTAAAACGCATGTTCCACACTGCCCGAAGTAATTAACGGCGTATCTTCAGGTCCCAGCGAGGTAACCTTATTCCTGTTGGCGGCATAGTTGGCGCTGAATTGATACTGCAAGCCGTTGGCAAACTGCCGTTGCGAAGTCAGCAAAAACTCCCATCCGCGATTGTTTACGCTTCCGATATTCATCAGCGCGGTGCTGTGCCCGGAAGTATGCGGAACAGGAATGGTCAGCAACATGTCGGATGTGTTGGAATTATAATATTCCACCGACAGGCCCAACAGCCCTTTGAACAGCTGCACATCGATACCGGCATTCACCATCGCCGTTTTTTCCCACTTCAACTCAGGGCGACTCACATTGTCGGGTTTGTAGCCGGGCGTCAGCACGCCGTCTCCTGTTCCCAGAATATATTCTTCTTTCGACATGGTGGCAATATGGTCGTAGTTGCCGATATTGAAGTTTCCTGTTTCGCCATAGCTCACCCTTACCTTAATATCATCAACAAACGACAGGGCATTTACATTTCTGAAAAATCCCTCATCGCTTATCCGCCATGCGGCAGAAGCTGACGGGAAATAGCCCCAGCGATTTTCTTTCCCGAAACGCGAGGAGCCGTCTGCACGCACAGCGGCCGAGAGCAGGTACTTTCCTTTATACCCATACTGCACGCGCGCCAAGTAGGAAGCTATTGTCCATTGCGTTTTGTTTGATGCCCCATCGGTGACTACGCCCCCCGAAATAGTTTGCACATAATCGTTGGG
>JAIROQ010000116.1 GCA_031257455.1 Prevotellaceae bacterium
CCGGCAAATACCAAATTCAACTGGTGCGCCTATGCTTCCGATTGTCCGCCATTTGTTATAGCAAATAACGGGACGTATACGTTGCAGGGAACGCCCCCGTTTATTTTAAAGGCAACAGACGGAACGTCCCTGACAGTAGAGGGAAACACATTACCTGCATCGTCGTTAACGATAGCTGCGGTAACTTTAACGGATAAAACGGAATGTCCAAGTTTCTTTTGTGCTTATACGGGTAGCGATTTATTACGGGATGAAACGCATCTTTGCGGACACAGAACAACTGGCGCACAGAATTGGGAAGCATGGATAAAAGATACGCGGGACGACGAATTGTACAGAATTGTTTTGATGCCCGACAATCATTGGTGGTTGGCGCAGAATGTAAAATTAGCAAGCTATTCCGGTAAATCGGCAGGTAGTGCATTTAGTAACTGCTCAACAGCTGATTGCGGCAGGCGCTATACCGTCGCTGAAACTGTTGGTGATTGGGGTGGAACAAATGGCAAGGGAGCAAATATACAAGGCGTTTGCCCTTCCGGTTGGGTTTTGCCTGTCAATGCTGATTGGGTGAATTTTATAACTGCAATAGAGCCAACGGTTAGTTTTACATCTTATACAGCTGGGATCGTTAAAGGTGTATACACTGTAAATGCATCCGTAATGAACAAATTGATTAAGCCGGATGCAAAGTGTGGTGCAGGCACGGATGTATACGGTTGGTCTGCCACAGAACTGCTTGAGACTGGAGGTAGATATAACCCACAGAAAATAACCTGGTGGTGCGGTCACGAAACTTACGCGGGTAACTACAATACGTTAAACGACTTGCCCGGCTCTAGTAATGTGTGCAATTACATCGCCGCTGCTAGCCCCAGCAATGATAACGGGCTACGACTTGCAGTCCGCTGTTTCCGCCAATTATAATTTTTGCCAAAATAATAATTAACAGGAAGCAAAAACTTGCTTCTTAACAACACTATGTCCTGCTATCATTAGGCTTTCATCGCGCAACCATGAAAAAATAAAAATGTTCTTTAAATGTACTAATACAGGGGTAAAATAAATATAGCCCCAGTTTAACTCTGTCCAATAGGGATGACCGTAAACGGCTTGCGTTGTAGAGTAGATTTCTCCATGCGCCCGCTCGTCCCTCGCGGGCTTGGTCGAAATGACGGCGTTTTTTAGTCATAAGTCGTAAGTCGCGGCAAGCGCGATGGCGCCAGCAAAATCTGTAAATCCGTAAATCTGTAAATACCCAATTAGTCACATTAGCAAATTAGCAAATTATTACTATTTTTGCATTATGGCAACGATAGACCGCCGCATTATTGACTTTATCCACGAGCGCCATGTGCTGACGCTGGCTACGTGTAGCGCGCATCAGCCTTATTGTGCATCGCTGTTTTATGCCTATATGGAAGAAGAGAATGTATTTGTTTTTACGTCTGACGCTGCTACGCGGCATCTTTCCGAGGCATTGCAAAATCCTGCTGTCGCCGGCGCTATTGCATGGGAGACGAAAACCGTTGGACTTATTCGCGGCTTGCAATTTCAAGGCACGTTATTCCGTCCCGGCAAAGAATTAATCCGGCATGCCCACTACGCCTATCTGCGCCGTTTTCCCTTTGCCATATTGCGTGGTACACCCCTTTGGACACTCCGTCCCACCTTTTTAAAATATACCGACAACCGCTTGGGCTTCGGTAAAAAAATAATTGTAACTTTGTAAAACAGGAAATGAAAAACCATGCCCATAAACCTTAAACTTTAAACTTTAAACCTCAAACTTTAAACTTATAAATCAACATGAAATCTTTTCTTTTCGGTCTGATGACCCTGTGTGTATTCAACGCCGGCGCGGCGCGGGTAGATTCCGTAGCTATCGTCAGCGCGGCAATGAATGTGCCGGTGAAAACGGTAGTTATTGTTCCCGATGCGGTGCGCCCTCATCCGGCGCAAAATTATCCGGTCATCTATCTGTTGCACGGCTATAGCGGGAACGAACAGTCATGGATTACTACGAAGCCCGATTTGCCCCGTATTGCAGACGAACGGGGCGTTATCTTTGTCTGCCCGGACGGTAAAAACAGTTGGTATCTGGACAGTCCGATGGATACGCTCTCGAAGTATGAAACGTTTATATCCGTTGAATTGGTGGCGTATGTGGATACGCATTATCCCACGCTGGCAGGCAGGGCCTACCGCGCAATTACCGGCTTGAGTATGGGCGGTCATGGCGCGCTGTACAATGCCTTCCGCCACAAGGATGTTTTCGGCGCGGTAGGCAGCACCAGCGGCGCGGTGGATATTCGCCAGCGCGGGTCGAACTACGGATTGGTGAACCTGCTGGGCGACCTCTCCACCCACAGGGAGAATTGGGAAAGCCGCTCGGTACATAAGCAAATAGCGCTTATCGGGAATGGCGACCTGGCGATTTATTTTGACTGCGGCGTGAGTGATTTCTGTTTTCCCTTGAACGAAGCCCTGCACCGCGCATTGTGGGAAAAAGGCATCGACCATGAATATACCACCCGCCAGGGCGCTCACAACCATACTTACTGGAACAATGCCATCGACTACCATATACTGTTTTTCTGCAAATTCTTCCACAAGGAAGTCGGGAACGCGGGCACAGGAAAATAGGGGAGAACGCGCACAGGAAGTCCTGTGCGGTTAAAGCTGTAAATTTATAAATCTTTTTTATGTACGGGAATTTTCAAAACCATTTGGCTGCCGAGTTGGCGGCCATCGAACAGGCCGGGTTGTATAAACACGAGCGGATTATTGTAACGCCCCAACAGGCGGTTATCAAAGTACAGGCGGGACAGGAAGCATTGAACTTCTGCGCCAACAATTACCTGGGTTTGTCGAACCACCCGCGGGTAATACGCGCGGCGCAAGAGGCGATGGACGAACGCGGCTACGGCATGTCGAGCGTGCGCTTTATCTGCGGTACGCAAGACCTGCACAAAGAACTGGAAGCGGCGATTTCGCGCTACTTCCAGACGGAAGACGCTATTTTATATGCCGCCTGCTTCGATGCCAACGGCGGGGTTTTTGAGCCCCTGTTTGACGAACATGACGCCATTATTTCGGACGCCCTGAACCATGCGTCCATCATTGACGGCGTGCGTCTGTGCAAGGCGCAACGCTACCGTTATGCCAATGCCGATATGGACGAACTGGAAAGCTGTTTGAAAACGGCGCAGGCGCAGCGTTACCGCATTATCGTTACGGACGGCGTATTTTCCATGGACGGCAATGTAGCGCCGGTGGATAAAATTTGTGCATTGGCCGAAAAATACCATGCCCTGGTAATGGTGGACGAGAGCCACTCGGCGGGCGTGGTCGGCAAAACCGGCCGCGGCGTAAGCGAATATTTCGATGCCTATGGAAAGATTGACATTTATACCGGCACGCTCGGAAAGGCATTTGGCGGCGCTATCGGGGGCTTCACCACCGGCCGCAGGGAGATTATTGCCTTATTGCGCCAACGTTCGCGTCCATATTTATTTTCCAACTCCCTCCCGCCGGCAGTGGTGAAAGCAGGGCTGGAAGTATTCAAGCTGTTGGACGAAAGTCACGAATTGCACGCCCGGCAGCAAGAAAATGTACGCTATTTCCGCGACAGGATGCAGGCTGCCGGTTTTGATATCAAGCCTACGCAAAGCGCCATCTGCGCCGTCATGCTGTATGACGCCGGCCTCTCGCAGACCTTTGCTTCCCGCATGTTAGAAGAGGGAATTTATGTTGTCGGGTTTTATTATCCGGTCGTTCCGAAAGGGCAGGCGCGTATTCGCGTACAGCTTTCCGCCGCCCACGAAAAAGCCCACCTCGACAAAGCCATCGCAGCATTTGTGAAAGTGGGGAAAGAGTTGAAAGTGGTATAATATGTATTCATTCCTGCTTGGTAAAACCCTTTCCGAACTGACGGCCGTAGCGATACAGGCGGGTTTGCCTTCTTTTGCCGGAAAACAGTTGGCCGACTGGTTATACAGGAAAAACGTTATCACGATAGCGGAAATGAGCAACCTCTCGAAAACGGTGCGGGAAGCGTTGGGCAGGAAATATGAGGTCGGCGGTTTTGCGCCTGCGGAAGTGCAACGCTCGCAAGACGGCACGAAAAAATACCTTTTCCCCACGATGTCCGGGCATTTTATCGAAACAGTGATGATTCCTGAAGCAGGACGCGCCACGCTGTGTGTGTCATCGCAGGCAGGTTGCCGGATGGGCTGCCGGTTTTGCATGACGGCGCGGCAGGGATTTCAGGCGAACCTGTCGGCCGGTGAAATCATTGCACAATTCAGCCGCGTGGATGAATGCGAACAACTCACCAACGCAGTATATATGGGCATGGGCGAGCCGATGGACAACATAGACGAAGTACTCAAAAGCTTGGAAATTCTAACCGCTCCCTGGGGTTGGGGCTGGAGTCCGCGCCGCATAACGGTTTCCACTATCGGCGTATTGCCGGCCATGCAGCGTTTGCTGGACGAGAGCCGCTGCCATGTGGCGGTGAGCCTCCACAATCCCTTTGACGCCGAACGGCAGGAATTGATGCCCACGCAAAAAGCATGGCCGTTGGCCGATGTGGTGGCGCTGTTGAAAAAATATGATTTCACCGGGCAGCGGCGCGTAAGTTTTGAATATATTCTATTCGCCGGCGTCAATGATTTGCCGCATCATGCCGATGAACTGGCGAGGCTGCTGCGAGGATTGGAATGCCGCGTGAACCTTATTCGTTTCCATGCTATTCCCGGTACGCCGTTGCAACCGGCCGGCGAAATGCAGCTGGAAAAATTCAAGAACCACTTGAACAAAAAAGGACTGTTAACGACTGTCCGCGCCTCGCGGGGAGAGGATATTTCCGCCGCCTGCGGCTTGCTTTCTACGATGAAACAATAACCGGCAGTATCCTAAAAAAGGAATTACCGCAACAGGTCGTAAGTGGCGGCGGTATGCACGCCGTAAAGCAGCCATATTGATAAAACATGCGAATCAGCAGTCACAATTGACTATTTTTATTGACTATTGACTATTTTGGCTGTCGCCAGCAAATCAGAAATCAGAAATCAAAAAATCAAGAAATTTTCCCAATCAGGGTTTGGCTGATACTGTTTTTCCATTGGATAAAATCACCGGCCTCGATGTGTTGGCGGCTCTGCTCCATGAGGCTGAGATAGAATGCGAGGTTGTGAAGGCTGGCAATCTGCGGCCCCAGCATCTCGCCCGAAATGAAAAGATGCCGCAGGTAGGCTTTGGTATATATGCTGTCCACAAACGATGTGCCTTTCGGGTCGATGGGCGAGAGGTCGTCCGCCCATTTTTTATTGCGGATGTTGATCATGCCGTCCCACGTAAAAAGCGTGCCGTTGCGCCCGTTGCGCGAAGGCATCACGCAGTCGAACATGTCCACTCCGCGTGCAATGCATTCCAACAGATTGGCCGGCGTCCCCACGCCCATGAGGTAGCGGGGCATACCGACGGGAATAAGCGGCATAACGGCTTCGAGTATTTCATACATCACCTCTGCCGGTTCTCCTACGGACAGGCCGCCGATAGCAATTCCGTCACACTGGAACGAGAGGGCATGTTCGGCAGCCATTTTCCGCAAATCCTGAAATACGCAGCCCTGAATGATCGGGAAAAAAAACTGCGGGTAATCGTACAACGGTTCGGTATGCCGGAAATGTTTTATGCCTCGTTCGAGCCATTGCTGGGTAAGCTGCAGCGAGCGCCGGGCATATATATAATCAGACGTGCCGGGCGGGCATTCGTCCAGCGCCATGATAATATCCGCGCCGATGATGCGTTGAATATCCACTACATTTTCCGGCGTGAAGAAATGCTTTGAGCCGTCAATATGCGAGTGAAATTCGCAACCGTCTGACGTTAATTTCCGGTGTTCTGCCAATGAAAAAATCTGGTATCCGCCGCTATCCGTTAATATCGGCCGCTTCCACGACACAAAGCGATGGATGCCCCCCGCTTTCCGCAATATATTGATGCCCGGCCGGAGATAGAGGTGATAGGTGTTTCCCAAAATAATCTGTGCATTTACATCATTCCGAAGGTCGCGGTGGATAACGCCTTTGACGCTTCCTATCGTCCCGACAGGCATAAAAATGGGCGTGCGGATTTTGCCATGTGCGGTGTGTATAATTCCGGTACGTGCTTTGGATAATGGGTCTGTAGCTGTTAAATCAAATGTCATGTCGTCTGCCGTTCGTTAGTAAGAGCTACAAAGATAGGAAAATTTTCTTGCGGAGTAAATCATAAAGGCCTTTTTGGATATAGGTTTTGTAACATTTATCCGGAAAAAGGGTTCAGGGGATAGCTAAGAATTTATGTGTTTGGAGTGATAAGCGCCATTGGGGATGTTGCCGGATATACGCTACCACCAACGGCGCAACAGCCGAGTACCTACTCCATTCCGGTTGCAGCAACCGCAGGCATTCCGGCGCTACTTGCCGGGCATTTTCTTCAGCCCATGCAAAATCATCCGGCGCAGCGATGATCACCTTTAATTCGCCGGCGTGCCGGTAATTTTCTTGCCGCGGCGGTTGTTGCCGCTTGGGCGACAGGCAAACCCAATCCCATGTCCCCGAAAACGCACCCGTGCCGGATGTTTCGAGGTGCAGGCGGCAATGCTGTTCCTTCAAGGGCGCACACAGCTTGTCCAGCGGATACAGCAACGGCTCACCGCCCGTAACAATCACCGTCCGGCACGGATAGGCGCTCACCCGTCCGGCAATGTCGCCGGCGGACAGGCGCCGGAATGCACCGGCGTTCCATGTTTCTTTTGCATCACACCACGAACAGGCGTTGCGGCATCCCGCCAGCCGCACGAAAACCGCCGGAACGCCCGCGTACCAGCCTTCGCCCTGTAATGAATAAAATATTTCTGCCACAGGAAACATTTTTTGATGTGCTAATATGACTAATGTGCTAATGTGACTAATTGGGCTGGCGCCGGAACTCAGTGAGCAGTGAACAGTGAACAGTGAGCAGTGAACAACAGGCTGGCGCAAGCCACCTCATACTTCATACTTCATACCTCATACCTCATACCTCAAAAAAATCCCCCATGCAAATGTTAATCCCGCGGGCGGTTTGAACGAGGTTGTCGGTGTTTTGTACGAATTTCATGTGTCCCACAGCTTCGGTCAGCGGAACGGAAATAATGTCGGGCTGCCGGTAAGCGACCATATAGCCAAACTCGCCGTTTTTCACCATTTCAAAGGCTTTCACGCCGAATTGCGAGGCAAGGATACGGTCATAAGCCACCGGCGAGCCGCCACGTTGCACGTGTCCCAATACGGTTTCGCGGATATCAAGGTCAATGCCGGCGGCTTTCAGTTCGGACGAAAGGCGTGCAGCAGCGCCGGCCAGACGGAAATTTTCATACCCCACCTCTGTGCCGGCATAGCCCGACACCGCGCCGTCCAGCGGCTTCGCGCCTTCGGAAACCACTATTACCGCAAATCGTTTGCCACGCTGGAAACGGTCGTCCATACAACGTATAATACTGTCGATACTGTACGGTATTTCCGGTATCAGGCACACTTCAGCGCCGCCGGCAATGGCGCAACTCAAGGCAATCCATCCGGCATCGCGCCCCATCACTTCCATAATCAGGATGCGGTTGTGGCTTTCGGCAGTAGTGACTAATTTGTCGAGCGCGTCTGTAGCGGTTTGTACAGCGGTCTGGAAGCCGAAAGTATAGTCTGTAGCCGCAAGGTCGTTATCAATAGTTTTCGGAACGCCGATAACCGGCAGGCCTTTTTCAAACAGTTTTTGCGAGATGCGTTGCGAGCCGTCTCCGCCGATATTCACGACCGCATCAATGCCCAGCAGTTGGCACTTGCGAATCATTTCGTCAGAGCGGTCAACGGCTTCCCATGTGCCATCGGCTTTTTTGACCGGCCATGCAAAAGGGCCGCCCTTATTGGTAGTGCCGATAATCGTGCCGCCGCGCACATGAATACCCGACACTACTTTCGGGTCTAAAACCCGGATGTTCGTAGGCTCTTCCATCAGCCCGTTAAACGATTGGATACTGCCTAATACTTCCCATTCGCGTTCCTGATGAGCGCGTTTCACGAAAGCGCGAAGCACGGCATTCAGTCCGGGGCAATCGCCGCCGCCGGTAGCTACTAAAACTCGTTTCTTCATTTTTTCAAAATTAAGTTGCAAAGGTAATACAATTTTATGGAGTTGAAAATGCAATTCAGTGATTAATGGTTAGTGGTTAATTGCGGCAAGCGCAGCGGCGTCAGCCAAAATAGTCAATAGTCAATAATTAAATAGTCAATTCGCACCGGCGTCAGCCCAATTAGTCACATTAGCACATTAGTCACATTAGCACATTTCCAAATCTCCATACAGGTCATACGTATCGGCGGCGGTGATGGTGATGTCGTAGAACTTTCCGGGTTGGAGGGTTTTTCCGGCTGCGGGGATGAGCGCTTCGCCGTCCACTTCCGGCGAGTCGTACTGCGTGCGGCCTGTATAATAATCGCCCTCGCGGCGGTCAATAATGGTGCGGAAAGTTTTCCCGATTTTCTCTTCATTCAGTTTTTGTGAAATGTGCGCTTGCAGCGACATAATGCGGTCGCGGCGCGCCTGTTTTTCCCGGTCGGGAATGGTATCCTGAAAGCGCTTCGCCCCATAAGTGCCTTCTTCTTCGGAATAACAAAAGACGCCGAGCCGCTCGAAGCGCGTTTTTTCCACAAAGTCTTCCAGTTCGCGGAAAGCCGCTTCATCTTCTCCCGGATGACCTACAATGAGCGTAGTGCGCAACGCGATACCGGGTATATCCGTACGCAGTTTTTCAATCAATGCGCGCGTCCGCCGTCCGTCTATACGGCGGCGCATCTTCTTCAATACCGTGTCGGATATATGCTGCAACGGAATATCGAGGTACTTGCAAAGTTTCGGGTTATCGCGTATCACCGGCAGCACGTCTTTGGGGAAGTACGCGGGGTAGGCATAATGCAGGCGTATCCATTCTATTTCCTGCACTTCCGAGAGGGCGGTTAAGAGGCCGGACAGGTGGCGGCGGCCATAGAGGTCGATACCGTAGTATGTCGTGTCCTGCGCGGTAATCAGCAGTTCTTTTACGCCACGCGCCGCCAGGAATTTTGTTTCCGTCACTAACTGCTCAAGGGGAGTTGAGCGGTGTTTGCCGCGAATGAATGGAATAGCGCAATAGGAGCAGCCCCAGTTGCATCCTTCCGAGATTTTGAGGTAGGCATAATGCGCAGGAGTGGCCATCACCCGCTGGGTAGGGAATTTCGGAGAAGGCACGCCGCCCAGCGCTTCCACAATCCGGTCAAATTCGTCTATCCCGAAAAACCTGTCCACTTCGGGCAATTCCTGCTGCAACTCCTGCCGGTAGCGTTGCGAAAGGCAACCGAACACAAAGATACGTTCCACGTCCCCGCGTTTTTTCGCCTCCACCACCGACAGGATAGTATTCACCGACTCTTCCTTCGCATCATTGATAAATCCGCAGGTATTGATAAGGACGGTCTTTGCGCCGGCGGCATGGTCGCTGTGCGTCGCATGGAACCCCGCCGCCTGTAACTGCCGCATCAGCCGCTCGGAATCCACCAGGTTTTTAGCGCAACCAAGCGTAATAAGTTGTAAGTCGTAAGCCATTTTAATTGAAAATTGAGAGTGGAGAGTTGAAAATGTTTTTAGTTATGAGGTATGAATTATGAGGTATGAGTTGCGACAAGCGCACTGTCGAAAAGTCGCAAATCGAGTATCGAGTATCGCAACCTTAAATCTTTAAATCTTTAAATCTTTAAATCTTTAAATTATATAGCTTGCCATGCAGGCAATCATTCCGGCGGTTTCGACCCGGAAGCGGCTTTCGCCGAAAGTCACGGGCTTGAAGCCGGCTTGCAGGGCGGCTTGCATTTCGCGTTTCGAGAAATCGCCTTCGGGGCCGATGAGCGTCAGGATACGCCGGCTCGAGGGCAGGACTTTCCAGAATAATTCGCGCGGTACGTCCGGGTGACAGCAACCGATGTATTTTCCGCAGTCGAAAGGTTGCCGGATAAAATCGTCAAAGGCGATGGGCGGGTTTAGTTGCGGCAAGCGCGTTTTCAGTGATTGCTTCATTGCGGCAACCAGTATTTTTTCCCACCGTTCCGTTTTTACTGTCCGGCGTTCGGAGTGGTCGCATATCACCGGCGTGATTTCGTCTATGCCTATTTCGGTGACGGTGTCCAACAGTTGTTCGTAACGGTCGTTATTCTTGGTGGGCGCTACCGCCAGATGCAGATAATAATTGCGTACGCCGTAATTTTCCTGCTTGCCGGTTATCTTTATTTCGCAATGTTTAATCCGGTCATCCGTGATTTGGGCGGTGTATAAAGCGCCTCTGCCGTCAGTCAAGTACAGCGTGTCGCCCACCGAAAGACGCAGCACGCGAAGACAGTGTTTGCTTTCTTCTTCCGGCAGCACATAACGCTCGCCGGAGATGTCGGGAGTATAAAATAATAACATGGACGGGTTTATTTATTTTGTCAAAGTTACAAAAAAACAAAAAATCGCTTTTCCCGGATTTTCAGCCATGACAATGGAGATTTCATATAATAAAAAAACAGGCTACCTGAGAAGACAGCCTGTTTTCATTCGTACAAAACCTTATTTTTTTGCTTCCAGCGCTTTTTTATAGCGGTTACGGAATTTATCTACCCGGCCGGCGGTATCCACCAGTTTCATTTTCCCGGTGTAGAACGGATGCGAGGTGTTGGAAATTTCGACTTTGTATAAAGGATATTCCACGCCGTCAAGGTTAATGGTTTCGCGTGTCTGCACGGTGGAGCGGGTAACAAACGTATGGTCGTTCGACATGTCTTTGAACGCCACTAAGCGGTAATTTTCGGGATGAAGATGTTGTTTCATATAATTCTTTTTTCTTTTTCAAATTTCGGATTGCAAAAGTAGTATATTTTTCCTGATTATACAAATACCCTGCATTTTTTCTGTTTTCCGCCTTTAATTTTTTGCTTCCTTACAGGTCAGGATACTGATTTCATAAAGCAGGTAGAGCGGGACAGCGGCTAAAATCATGGAGAAAATATCGGCGGGCGTAATGATGGCGGCAAGGATGAGCAATACTACAATAGCGTGCCGGCGGTATTTGCGGAGCATCGCACGGTTCACCACGCCTATCCGCGAGAGAATGTGTATCAGCACAGGGAACTCAAACACGATGCCCATAGCCAGTACCAGCGAAGTGAGCGTGCCGATATAGGATTGCAGCGAAATCTGGTTTTTCACTTCTGCGCTGACCTGGTAGCCGCCCAGAAAATGGAGGGCAAAGGGAAAAATCATCAGGTAAGCCACCGTCACGCCGGCATAAAACAGCAGTGACGAAAAGATGAAAGCGCGTTTAATGCTGCGCTGTTCTTTCGGATACAGCGCGGGTGCAATGAAACGCCATAATTCCCAAATCAGGTAAGGAAAACCGAGTATGAGCGCAATCCAGAAAGAAGTCGAAAGGTGAATAATGAACTGTGACGACAGGTTGATGTTGATAAGGTCTATATGGAATGGTTCGGGACACAAGTCCGCCCATGAAAATTGGTTGTTTAATGCACACAACCATCGGTAGAGGATGAAATCAGACGAGCGCGGGGAAAGGATGAGCGTGTCGAACACAAAGGACTTGAACAGGAAAACAACGACCATCAGCGCCGCCAGCGCGATAATCATGCGAAACAACATTTGCCGGAATTCTTCGAGATGTCCCCAGAAAGTGAGTTCTTTGTTTTTCATACCGCCTCTTGCCGCCTGCCCGCTTAATCAATTTCTTTTTTGATGTCGTTTTCGGCTTCTTTGAGGCCTTCCTTAAAACTTTTCATGCCTTTGCCCAGGCCTTTCATCAATTCGGGAATTTTTTTACCGCCGAACAGCAGTACGATGGCCAATACGATAAGTACAATTTGCCATGGCCCCACAACCCCTAAAAAAGTAAGCATATTCATAGTTTTGTAATTTTTGCACAAAGATACAAAAAAAGTTAAGAAGTATGAGGTATGAAGTATGAGGTATGGAATTGCGAAGAACTGCGCTATTCAAAATATTCACATCAAATAAATGTATTGAAATGGTTTTATTTTTAAACATATATATATTTATGGAAGGAGCGCTGAAAACTATTTTTAGCATTTCAAAAATATTACCTACCTTTGTGTCATAGATTCTGTTTAATGAATCGGTGAAGAATAA
>JAIROQ010000143.1 GCA_031257455.1 Prevotellaceae bacterium
AAAGGTGTAAAAAATAACAAAACAATGGCAAAAACAGGAAAAATACCCCTCAATAAAGAAACCTCAACTATTTGAATTGTTGAGGTTTCTTTTCCTTTGTTTGCCCTTGTTTACTTGATTTGGTACCCGGAGCGGGAATTGAACCCGCACGGACATTACTGCCCACAGGATTTTAAGTCCTGCGTGTCTACCTATTCCACCACCCGGGCAAAAGGTGTGCAAAGATAGAAAAAAAATCAGTGATGCAAAAATCCGGTAAAATAAAAAGCCCCCGTTGAAGTCGAGGGCAACTTAATGTTTTCACAACGGAATAATCCTTATTGTGACTTGATTGCCGTGCAAAGGTAAGAAAAATATTTTAAATACAAAAAAAAAAATTAAAATAACGGGTGTATCCGGTTATAATATTTTCTTTTTCGCGGTTGTAATTACAAAATCTTTGAGGTAAAACGGTTCAAAGTAGGCGGCGTCCACAAACTTTCTTTGCGCGAAAGCATCAATGGCCGGCAGGAGCATGCCCGCAGCGGAAGCCGTAATGCCGGCAAACAGTGCATTCGGGTGCTGCAATAATGTTCGGCATTTGTCGGCGCCATCGCCGATAAATAATACCGGTTGCTGCGCCAGCGTTTCAGCGAAACTGTTTTCGTTGATAATTTCAGCAGTGATGCCGGACAGTTGGTTGCCCTGCGCGTCAAAAAGCGCGGTATAAACTTCCAGTCGCCGCGCGTCAATCATCGGCGCGATGAGGCATCCGGACGAAGGCAGGCAGTGGTTGGCAATAGCCACATGTACTAATGACAGCAGCGAATTTACGGCGATGAGCGGTTTTTGTGCGCCGAAACAGATGCCTTTCGCAGTCGAAACGCCCACGCGCAAGCCGGTATAAGAGCCGGGACCTTCGCTAACCACTACGGCGTCCACATCGGCTATCGTGCAATGCTGTTCGTGGATAATTTCGTGGATAAACGGCGCGACCATTTGCGCATGTGCGCGTCCTTCCTTGTTTTCGCGCAAGGCCACTATTTGCGCACCGCGTGCCAACGCTATTGAACAAACGGCTGTCCCGGTTTCTATCAGAAGGAAAAACACTGTTTATTGTCTAAAAGTTGGGATAAGTCAATTTACTTTTACTTTTGTTCCATTGTGCAGGCGGCGGGAAATCATGTTGTACGGGCCGGTTACCACGCGCAAACTGTCCGACAGGCCTTCCGTAATTTCAATGTAGGTGTTGTCCTGAATGCCTGTTTTTACTTCTACCGCCTGCACGATGTCGCCGGATTGTATCACGAATACGCGTTCTACATAATCGGCGGCCGTAGCCGTTGCGGCGACTGCGCTTGAATCGCCGGCGGCTGTGGAGTCGGCGGGGTTCAGGTCGGTGCGCGTAGTTACGCACTGGATAGGTATAACCAATGCGTCATAGTGCGTTTCGGTCTGTACGTAAACGGCGGCCGACATGCCCGGCCGGAACGGATAGGCAACGGTTTTCAAGTCCTGGTATGATTCGGGAAGAATGAAAATTTTCACTTCAAAGTTCGTTACCTGATCGGTGGATGACGTGGTGGCGGCGGTTTTTGACGAATTGGCAATCTGCGTTACCACGCCTTTGAATTTACGCGCCGGATAGGCGTCCACTTCTATTTGCGCGGTATCATTCAGTTTTACGCGGATAACGTCATTTTCATTCACGTCCACCAATACTTCCATTTCGTTCAGGTTCGCAATGCGCAACATTTCGGTGCCGGCCATTTGAGACGTGCCTACCACCCGTTCGCCGCGTTCTACGCTCAGTTTTGAGACAATGCCGTCCATTGGCGCATAAATGGTAGTCTTCACCAGATTTTCCTCCGCTTCTTTCAGGGCGGCTTCGGCGCTTTTCACGTTGTAGAGCGCGGCTTCTACCTGCCGTTTGTCAATGTCGTATTTCGCCTGCGCCTGTTCGTAGTCGGCTTGCGAAACCACTTGCTGGTCGAAGAGTTTTTTGCTGCGCTGGTAGGACAGTTCTGTCTGCACCAACTGCGCCCGTGCCTGCGCCAGCGAGGCTTTCACGGAGTTTAATTGTGCTGCGGCGCGGTCGCGTCCCGAGAGGTAGAAGTCCTGTTTGATTTTCAAAAGCAGGTCGCCTTTTTGTACCCGGTCGCCTTCCTTCACGTTCAGTTCAACGATTTCACCCGATACATCGGGGCTGATTTTTACTTCTACTACCGGTTGGATTTTCCCGTTGGCGGGTATCAATTCGGTGATGGTTTTATGTGCCGGCCATTCGGCGGTTACTGTCAATGCGTCCTGTTTGCCGTTGCCGCCGGCCATAATCAGAATAATTATCAATGCCAGCGCGCCGGCTACAATCCAGAAAATCCTTTTTTTCCTTTTCATAAGTTGCTTTTTTTACGAATGGTATAAAGTTGATGTTATAAAGTAATGGGTATCCCCTTGTAAAAATCAATAATTTTTGTTTGAAAAACATACTGGTATTTTGCCTGCAGGCGGTCGGATTCCGCCTTGAACAGGTTGTTTTTGGCAATCGTGTAATCCGTGGCATTCACTAACCCGACATCGAATTTTTCTTGCGTATAGCGGAACGATTCCTGCATCGCCGCTACGGTTTGTTCGTTTGCCTTGTAACGGCTGTAAGCGGCGGAAGCATCCGCCACCGCCTGCTGGATTTCTTTGTACAGTTGCTGGTGCTTGCGGTCTAATTCCAGTTCGGCGATACGCAAGTTGAGCTTGGCGTTTTTAGCGCCGGTAACGATACTCCAGTTCTGGAACAGCGGGATACTTAATCCGAAATTCAATGACGGGCTGCGTTTGTCGCGCAATTGCTGGCCAAATCCCACACTATCTCTGTCGGTATGGGTAAAGTACGAACCGTAGGACACCGAAAGGGAAAGAGTCGGCCAGTAGCGGCCTTTGGCAATGGCGAGGGCATGCCGGGCGCTCTCCATTCGGAACTCGGACGTGCGTATCTGCGGCAGGCGCACAGCCGTTGCATAGAGGCTCTTTATCACTTCCTGCCTTTGCGTCACGTCCACATCGATGACCGGCGCAACGATTTCAAAGTCGCTCCCGAGATGCAGGTTGATGAGTTGCTGCAACGACAGGAAAGCCAAATCAACGTTATTGCGCGCGGTGATGAATTGCACTTCTTCACTGGCCAATTGCGCTTCCATTTCCAGCAAGGTGCTATAAGGCTGGCTGCCGGCGGCTACTAATTTCCGCGTCAATTCATGTTGCCGGATTACGCTTTCGCGGCTTTTTTCAGCCGTTACCAGTACTTCTTTTGCCAGCAGTACCTGCAAAAAGGCGCGTGTAATTTCGAGGGCAATAGTATTGCGCATTTGTTCCGTTTCCAGCACGGCCGCCTGATAGTCGGCGCGGTAACGTTTCATGGTATTCACTTTTTGCAAGCCCTCAAACAGGCTTACCGAAGCGTTGATACTTGGCCCGAATGATTGCGTCAGTTGGTTTTCGAAAATCTGCAGGTTCTGCAAATCCACCGACCGCCCCCAACTCATGTTATAGGATGCGCGGGCGCTCAGGCTCGGCAAAAAATCAAGTTTGGACTGTCGCCACAGGTTTGCGCTTTGTTCTGCCGTGAGGGTTTGCTGTTTTAGCTGGGGATTATTTTCCAACCCGTAATTAATACACTGTTCCAATGTCCATGCCGTTTGTGCCGGCAGGCAAGCCGGCGCAAGGAAGACACTCGCTAACGCAACCAAAAAACAAACGCCTTTCATAATGGATATTTTTGAAAATTCCCACAAATGTACGCAAAGATTAGTAAAAATGAAAACAATATTTATTGTTTAAAGATTTTTATTTCTATTTTCCCCGATTGCGACAATCCGCCGGGGTTACAGCCGGGTTCGCCTTCGGGAACAGGACGGTTCAATTTTTGGTAGTGCTGTACCCATTCTTCGAGAAATGCACCGGTAGCAGGCGATTTAAAGGTCATCGGCTCTAAGGTGAAAAATGGAATATGATTGTTGGCAACTAAAAAAGCATCGTAAATCAACTCCGAGCAATAGTATTTTCCGTTATCGTAGATATATTCTTCGTCATAGGATTTGCCTGTTTGCTGTATGGCAAAAGCCATAGCGGCGGGAAGCAGCGCCCTGTATTCGTCTTTTACCCGTCCGAGCGCAACCTTTGCGCCGCGTTGCAGGAAGGTATCCACCGGCGTAAGTTGCACGCCTTCACTGACCGCTTCAATCACCCACAGGCGGCCGCTGCTGTCGGGTACAAGCATTCCCACATGGGAAAAATTATAGCCGCGGACGCCTTCCGTTACCGCTTCAATGGCATTGCTCAAGCCGTCTTTACCGGACTGGAATAATAAATCACCCGCCTGCAGCGTAACATCGCCGCCACGCCCGCAGGCAAAAAGGCTACACAAAGACAATATCAGAAAGAAATAGCGCATATTTTTAGTCGTAAGTTGTAAGTTGTAAGTCGTAAGTTGTAAGTCGTAAGTTGTAAGTCGTAAGTTGTAAGTCGTAAGTCGTAAGTTGTAAGTCGCGACAAGCGCAATGGCGTCAGCACTCTTAACTTTTAGTTCTTAGTTCTTAACTAAAAAAGGTTGCGGGAGTTTTTGCATCAGGGTCAGGATGGCTTTTTGCCGTTGCAGCAAATAAGTTGTAGGCTTCTTCGGGTTGCGGCGCAAGGGATTGGGAAGGCATACCGCTAACATGGCCGCTTCTGCCGCCGTCAATTTCGCCGCCGGTTTTTTATAATAAAACTGTGCGGCGGCTTCCGCCCCATAGACGCCCTTACCCATTTCCACTACGTTCAAATAGATTTCCATGATGCGCTCCTTGCTCCAAAACAATTCTATCAACACGGTATAGTATGCTTCCAAACCCTTGCGCAGCCATGAGCGTTGCGGCCAGAGGAAAACATTCTTGGCCACCTGTTGCGTAATGGTGCTTGCGCCGCGTTTCTGCTTCCGGTTTTCATTGTTCCATGCCATATCCAGCTCTATCCAGTCGAACCCGCTGTGCTGTTCAAAGCGGTTGTCTTCCGATGCAATGACCGCCTGTACTAACTGCGGGGATATTTTTTCCAGCGGAACCCAAGTGTAGCGCGTCTTCCATGTACTGTCGCCGCGATGTTCCCATGAGCGGATACTCATCAACGGCGTGCGAAATACCGGCAACCAGCACCCCGCTACTACCTGCAATACCGACAGCACAAACAGCCCCGACAGTACACACAGTAAATAAAACAACAGGCGGCGACTTATTTTTTTCATATCCGGAAAATAATACTGCAAAGATAACGAACAATACTTGAATTTTGAAACATGGAAATCTTGAAATCTTTGAATTTTTCATTACTTTTGCATGCTATATTTTGTATGAAGACATCCTTTACAATTGCTTTTTTATCCTTTTTTGCAAACGTTTTTGCACAGCAAAGCGAATTGCCGAATTTTGCCGCTTCGATTTTAGAAAGCGATTTGCAGCAACATATCCGGGTATTGGCGGCCGACAGCATGCAGGGCAGGCAAACCGGCACAGACGCCGCATTCATGGCGGCCGATTATATTGCCGGTCAATTTGAAAAAATCAGTTTGTACAAGCCTTACGACAGCACGTATTTTCAAGCGTTCATCACCAGCACGCCGGGCGTAAATGTCGTGGGCGTTATCGAAGGGAGCGATTTGAAAGAAGAGGCGCTGGTTATTTCGGCGCATTACGACCACTTGGGCGTATTCAACGGCAATGTTTACAATGGCGCTGACGACAATGCTTCGGGCGTGGCGGCGATGCTCGAAATTGCCGAAGCCTTTACCGCTATGGCGCGTAACCATTATCCGCCGCGGCGTTCGGTCGTATTCATTGCATTCGATGCAAAAGAGCAGAAAATGGCGGGGTCGGCGTATTATGTGAATGACCCGCTGTACCCGTTGCAGCGCACCATCGCCAACCTGAATATCGATGCGGTGGGGCGCGTGGAAGGCTCGCCGAATGGACAACGGAATTACCTGTTTCTGGTGGGCGCCAACCGCGTGAGTTCCGACCTGCAGGATATTTCGGATTATGTAAATCAGGCGCGGAAAATCAACCTGACGCTGGATTATACATTTTATAACAGTCCGACATTTTCGGAAATATTCTATCTTTTTTCCGACCAGTATAATTTCGGCAAACACCAGCTGCCGGTTATTTATTACATGGATGGATTGCACGATGACCTCAATAAACCTACGGATACGGAAGATTATATCGACTATAAAATTTTGCGCGACCGCACGCAACTGATTTTTTATACCGCATGGGAACTCGCTAACCGCGATGGAATGCTAAAAAAAGACCTGATAAAACGTAAAAACAACTCCCGATAATTTTTATACCATGACTGCTACGCAAGCCCAACAACGCGCTGCCGAATTGCGGCAGATGATAGAAACGCACAACCGGCATTACTATGTGCTCAACAAACCTGTGATTACCGATTTTCAATACGACATGCTATTGCAGGAGCTGGCGGCGATTGAGAAAAAATTCCCGCTGTTAACTACCGGAAATTCCCCAACTCAGCGGGTAGGCAGCGATATTACCAAAGAATTTGTGCAAGTGGCGCACAAATATCCAATGCTATCGTTGAGCAATACGTATTCTATGGAAGAGTTGCATGAATTTGATAACCGCGTGCGCAAAGGACTGGACGGCGAGCCGGAATATGTATGCGAATTGAAATTCGATGGCACGGCTATCGGGCTGACCTACCTTGACGGCCGCCTGCACCAAGCCATCACGCGCGGTGACGGGCAGCGGGGAGACGATGTTACGGCAAATGTCCGCACGATTTCGACTATCCCGCAACAATTGCAGGGCAACGATTTTCCGCATGAATTTGAAATACGCGGCGAGATTTACATGCCTTTCCAGGCCTTTGAACGCTTGAACCGCGAACGCGAGGTGGACGGCGAACAGCCTTTCGCCAATCCGCGCAATGCGGCCGCCGGTTCGTTGAAACTGCTTGACAGCGGCGAAGTCGCCCGGCGCGGATTGAACTGCTTTTTATATTACCTGCTGGGCGACCGCCTGCCCGCCGATAATCACTACGAAAGCCTGCAGGCAGCCAAACGGTGGGGATTTGCGGTATCGGAGCATACCTGCAAATGCAATTCCATAACGGCGGTATTTGATTTCATCCGTCACTGGGAACAGGCGCGGGAAGCCTTGCCCTACGCCACAGACGGCGTGGTGATAAAAGTAAATTCTTTTGCGCACCAGCGCCGTTTGGGTTTTACCGCCAAATCGCCGCGCTGGGCAACGTCCTTTAAGTTTAAGGCAGAGCAAGCCCTGACGGAATTGCTGTCCATCGATTTTCAGGTAGGGCGCACGGGCGCAATTACGCCGGTAGCCAATCTTGCGCCGGTGCTGCTGGCGGGTACTACCGTGAAACGCGCTTCGCTGCACAATGCCGACCAGATAGCCTCGCTCGACATCCGCCTGCACGATTGGGTGACGGTAGAGAAAGGCGGCGAGATTATCCCGAAAGTCGTAGGCGTAGACCGGAGTTGGCGTGCTATCGGAAGCGAGCCGTTCCGGTATATCACGCATTGCCCCGAATGCGGCGCGGCGCTGGTGCGCGATGATGGCGAAGCCAAGCACTACTGCCCGAACGACTCCCATTGCCCGCCGCAAATACTGGGGAAAATAGAACATTTTGCCGGACGGAAAGCGATGAACATCACTGCCGGCGAAGCTACCTTTGAATTGCTTTTCCGGAACGGATTGGTCAGGAACGCTGCCGATTTATATACATTAAAAAAGGAAGACCTCGCGCATTTAGACAAGTGGGGCGAGAAGTCGGCCGAGAACCTGGTGAAAAGCATTGCCGCATCTATTGACACGCCGTTTGAAAAGGTGTTGTTTGCTTTGGGCATCCGCTATGTCGGCGAAACCACCGCCAAGAAAATCGCCACCGCCATGCGTTCCATAGACGCGCTGGCGCAGGCGGAACGGGAGCAACTCCTCGCCATTGACGAAGTGGGCGAACGGATTGCCGACAGCATCATTGCTTATTTTTCCGATGAAAGCAACCGTGCACTGATTGCACGCCTTCGCGCTGCCGGCGTGCAGTTCGAAGCCGGTGCGCAAATGCGGCTGTCCGATACGCTGGCGGGCATGAGCTTTGTCATCACCGGCACATTGAGCCGGCCGCGTGAAGAGTTCAAAGCCCTCATTGAACAGCATGGCGGCAGCACAGGCAATACCTTATCTGCTAAAACCACACACCTGCTGGCCGGCGACAAAGGCGGCTCCAAACTGGAAAAAGCACAAAAACGCGGCGTCAAAATTATCAACGAAGAAGAGTTTATGAAATTAGTTAAGAGGTATGAATTATGAGTTATGAGTTATGAGTTATGAGTTGGCTTACGCCACTGCGCTTGCCGCCATTTTCAACTTTCAACTCTCCATTTTCAACTAAAAAGTTGCCGGGTTTTCGGTGGCCGCATAGGCCGTCTTCCACCGGGTTTGCAACGTCTGGACATCGGCCACCGTATCCGATGGAATGTTCAGCCTCGGAG
>JAIROQ010000177.1 GCA_031257455.1 Prevotellaceae bacterium
CTGTATGAGTAAAAAATAAAATTCACGTTTGCTCTGTGAGTTTATTTTATTCTACCCATAATGAAAACTGTCGAATTTTTTCATGCAGAATAATTCAATACGTCAAAGAAGCATATTAATGGCGCAAATATAAAACAATATTTTTTAATTGCAAATAGTTTTTGCGATTTTTTTTTGTTTGTACAAATTACACGGATTGGTACGAATTACGCGGATTTCAGAAAATCATCCCTCATTTAGTCATAAGTCGTAAGTCATAAGTTGTAAGTTGCGACAAGCGCAGTGGCGCAAGCCAAATCCGTAAATCCGTAAATTCTTTTGGCGCCAGCCCAATTAGTCACATTAGCACATTAGTCATATTAGTACATTAGCACTCCTTTTGGCTGAAAATTTTTTTCAGGAATTGTCCGGTGTAGCTTTCGTTGCATTGTGCGATTTCTTCGGGTGTTCCGGAGGCGACGATGTGTCCGCCGTCATTTCCGCCGCGCAGACCGAGGTCAATAATGTAGTCGGCGGTTTTGATGACGTCCAAATGGTGTTCGATAACTAATATCGTGTTACCGCTATCCACCAACCGGTTTAATACGTCAAGCAAAATACGCACGTCTTCTAAATGCAAGCCGGTCGTAGGCTCGTCAAGGATATAGAAGGTGTTTCCCGTATCCTGTTTGGCCAGTTCGGTAGCGAGTTTTACGCGCTGGCTCTCTCCGCCGCTCAGGGTGGTGGCGGGTTGCCCGAGCTTCACGTATCCCAGCCCGACCTGCTGCAATGCTTGCAGTTTATGCTTCATGGAGGGAATGTGCGCAAAAAAATCATTGGCGGCGTTGATAGTCATGTTGAGCACCTCGCTGATGTTTTTTCCTTTGTAGCATACTTCCAGCGTTTCCTTGTTGTACCGTTTTCCGTTGCAGGTTTTGCAGGTAACATATACGTCCGGCATGAAATTCATTTCAATCGTTTGCATGCCCGCTCCCCGGCACTCTTCGCAGCGGCCGCCCTTTATGTTAAATGAAAACCGCCCGGACTTATAACCGCGTATTTTGGCGTCCGGCGTTTCTTCAAACAGTTTGCGGATATCGGTAAACAGGTTGGTATAGGTAGCCGGATTGCTGCGCGGCAAGCGTCCTATCGGCGACTGGTCGACTTCAATCACTTTGTCGATATGTTGAATGCCTTCCACTGCTTCATACGGCAACGGGTCGGCGAGTGAACGGTACAGTTTCTTGCTCAGTATGGGATGTAGCGTGTCATTGACAAGGGATGATTTTCCGCTGCCGCTCATGCCGGTTACACAGATAAAAACGCCCAGCGGGAAATCAACGGTAATATTTTTTAAGTTATTTCCCGATGCGCCGGACAGCGTTATTTTATTTCCGTTGCCCTTTCGCCGCCGTGCCGGTATGGCGATTTGCTTCTTCCCGGAGAGGTATTGCAACGTGAGGGATTCGTTGTTCACAGCTGTCTCACCGGTTGGCGGAGGGGCTGCATAGATGACCTGTCCGCCGCGTTCCCCTGCCCCCGGCCCGAGGTCAACCAGAAAATCGGATTGCCGAATCATCTCTTCATCGTGTTCCACTACGATGACGGAATTGCCTTCGTCCCGCAGTCTTTTCAGGGCTGCAATCAGTTTTTGGTTGTCGTGTTGGTGCAGTCCGATGCTTGGCTCATCTAAAATGTACAGCACGTTCACCAGCTTCGAGCCGATTTGGGTTGCCAGCCGAATGCGTTGGCTTTCGCCGCCGCTAAGGCTGCGCGAACTGCGGTTGAGCGACAAATATCCCAGTCCGACATCTTTCATAAATGTCAAACGGTCGCGTATTTCTTTTACTATATCTTTGGCAATCGCTTGCTGGCGGTTGCTTAATGTGGGCGTGATTTCTTCAAACCAGTCGGCCAGCGCTACAATATCCATGTTGGCGAGTTCCGCAATGTTTTTTCCGGCAATCTTAAAAAACAGGGCTTCTTCTTTCAGGCGCGTGCCGTGACATTTGGGGCAGGGCTGGTATTTAATAAACCGGTGGGCAGAACTGACGCCGGGATTATCGTTCTCGTCATCGCCTCTTTTTTCCATGAGGTTTATTATGCCGGAAAAACCCGTCAGGTAGTTCCACTCGGTTTTTCCCCGGGCGTTCATTGCTTCTCGCGCACTGATACGGAAGAGTTCATCCGAGCCATACAGAATAATATTCATAACCGATTCCGGAATATCGGAAATAGGCGTATCCAGCGTAAATCTGTATTTTCGTGCAATGGATTCCAGTATTTCGAAAAGTTGGTTGTTGCGTTGTTTGCCTATTATTTCTATGCCGCCTTTTTTAATGCTCATCGCCGGGTCGGGAATAATTTTTTTTATATCTATTTCGGCAATTGTTCCCAGTCCGTTGCAGTGCGGGCAAGCGCCTTGCGGCGAATTGAACGAAAACGAATGCGGCGCCGGCTCGGCATACGAAATACCGGTTGTCGGACACATGAACGAACGGCTGTAGTAACGCAATTGACCTGTTTGGATGTCAAGGATAGCGAGTTCTCCGGCGCCCTGCCGCATGGCCGTATTGATAGAATTATCCAACCGTTTTTCATTGCCTTTGTCCGGAGTAAGTTTGTCGATTACTACTTCGATAAAGTGTATTTTGTAGCGGTCTAATTTATGCTGCGGGCGTATTTCCGTAACCACCCCGTCAATGCGGGCAAAGAGAAAACCGCGTCTGAGCATCTGTTCAAACAGTTCTTTGTAGTGTCCCTTGCGCCCTTTTACCAAAGGCGCAAGTATCATACATTTTTGCCCCTCGAACTGTTGGATGATTAACTGCGCAATTTGTTTATCCGTGTACTGCACCATTTCTTCACCCGTATTCTTCGAGTAGGCAATGGATGCACGCGCATACAACAAACGCAGGAAGTCGTATATTTCGGTAATAGTGCCGACCGTAGAGCGCGGATTTTTATTGGTTGTTTTCTGTTCGATAGCAATCACCGGGCTTAGTCCGTTGATGCGGTCAACTTTCGGGCGTTCCATGTTACTCAAGAATTGCCGGGCGTAGAAAGGGAGCGTTCCCAGATACCGCCGCTGTCCTTCGGCATAAATGGTATTAAATGCTAATGATGATTTCCCGCTGCCGCTTAATCCGGTAATCACTGTAAGTTTATTGCGCGGAATACTTACGTCTATATTCTTTAAATTATGTTCGCGTGCGCCATGCACGGTTATTGTTGCCATTTAATTTCTGATTTCTAATTTCTGATTTCTCTTGATACGCAAGATTGCATCTCTCTTTACCCTTTACTCAATAATTCAGTCCTTTTTTGCTGAACAGCAAATAGCCGATGCCTAACTGGAAATACCATTTGGAGGGATTTTTTTCATACCAGCTCGCCGTGTACCAGTTGGTAGAAAGGCTTACCGGGCCTACGGGCGTTTGCCACACCAACGCGCCCATGCAGGTAAACGAACGTCTCGAGAAAGGCGAAGTATATTGCACATTTCCTGCGTCCGCTCCCGCGTTTTCTTCTACCGGGTCAATTTTCTCATACGGTTGAAACAGGTATCCGCCTATATGCAGCGCGACTTTGTTGGTAAATCGTATGATAGGCATCAGTCCAAGTCCGGCGTAAATATCCGCCCGGTAGTCTTCCAGCACCAGAGACGTGCTGTGCGGGGTCGGCTGGAAGGCCGGCATGGAAATCAGCGTAGAAAAATCATCGCCGAAAGTCGTCCGGTTGGTAAATAATACATCGGCGAGAATGCCCAACGAGAAATGGTTTCCGACAGGATAATACGATTCGTAATAAAACCGCGCGGCAAACCACTGGTGATATTTTTCAAATGTGCCGTTCATGCCCGATAAATTTCCCGGAGTGTGTACTTCCTTCCCATAGACATAGCCCACGCTGAACTGTTGCCGGTGGCCGGTGGTAGGATACTGCTTATAGTTTAATGTATTTCTTTCGAGGCTTATTTTCGGGAACAGGTAGGAGAAACGGAAATGGTCGGCGGTATCCGCCAGCGTGTAATTATTGTGCTGGAAATAGTATTCATTTAATGCGCCGGCCGTGAAATTTGTTTTAAAAATAAAGTTCCTGCCTAAAAACAGTGGCGACCCCACTGCGACATGCAGGTATATTTCTTCATCCTGCAAGTAGGGCGGGCGCGTGTCGAAGTTAAACAAATCCTGTGTCCCCGTATAATAATCATAGCGGTTGAATACGCCGTTTACTTCGTAAAACATCACCGGATGAATGGTCAGGAAATGTCTCCACGACACATTCATTCCATTATACAAACGCCCGAAAGTCGCTCCCACCCGCGCTTGGGCAATAGTCGAGCCGAACAGGTTATAGCCAAATCCAATGGCCACTTCATTGATAGACGAAGTCGAAAAATAGCCGCCTAGCGAGGCCTTGAACCGTGCATTGCGCGAGGCGTGAATGGATAAATTAAACAGGCTGTCGTGCCGGTCATAGGTGGCAGTGGGATAAAACGAGTTAATCAAACCGGTGGAGATGATATGGAAATATTTTTTTTTAAACTGGTCGCTATTGCCGGCTGTTTGTTTGCCGGAACGCATGGCGCGGTGAACAAAATCCGCCTGGTTGCCGGTTAATGAACCGGTAACATTAACGTCTCCATAAACAATCTTCGGATATTGTTTCCTGAAATGCCGGCGTTTTGCTTTCAAGGTATCCGCGCTAACCTGCCGGGCAATCCTGCTTTTGATTTCAGGCATCAGTTCCAGTGTTTTTTTGTAGCCTGTTTCCACGATGCTGTGTATTTTTTGAAATTCCAATATGCCCACATCACTGAAATGGGTGGCGATTACGATGCCTTTTTCTTTCGGCAAATCGAAATTGGTTTCCAGCGTCAGCATGGCTTCAATTTGCTGGAGAATGTCGTCCTCATTGGGCAGGGGCGAATTGTCAACGCATTTCGAGCCGAGTATAATGTCCGGCGAAAAATCTTTTTCCATCACGTCCCATGGGAAATTATTGTAAAAGCCGCCGTCAAAAAACAAAGTGCTGTCTATAATTATCGGTTTAAAGTAAAACGGATAAGTCATCGAAGCGCGGATAGCGGAACTTAAATCCCCCTGATAGAATTTGTAGGGTTTCTTATTCACCACATCGGACGCCATACAGCGGAAAGGTATCATCAGGCTGTCGAAATTGTTTTTCGCTATTGCCGCCGCTGGGGAAAACAGGGAGAGAAACGCCCAGTCCATTTGGTACGTGGATACATAGTTGGTCGGTAATTGTGTTTTCAGTTTCCGGTCTTTGAAATCAAAAGATATGGAAAGCATATCCGGCGATGGTTCGGGGCGGTAAACATAAGCCGTGTATTTTTCTTCCGTCAATCCTTTGTACATAATAAAAAAATCTTTTGAAGACATCAGGGCAATCATTTCGTCCGGCGTATAGCCAATAGCATACAGCCCCCCGATGATAGCGCCCATAGACGTGCCGGCGATATAGTCCACAGGAATATTATTTTCTTCCAGCGCCTTCAAAACGCCGATATGCGCCAATCCCTTTGCGCCGCCGCCGCTCAAAACCAACCCGACCTCCTGCGCCTGCATTGCCAAAGCGCCCGCTAAAAAAAGGAAACAGAGAAAATGTTTTTGCATGTGTACAAGGTTGTGAAAAATGATGCGTGTATTTATTTTTTATTATATTTGCAACGCTATTTACAATATGAAAAATATGAAAACAAAGTTACTAATTTTATCTTTAATGACAGCATTTTTTATGGCTTGCAACGCACAACCGCCCCAATCCTCTTTTGATACAACTAAATTGGATGCATCGCCCGAATTGATTATCGAAACTTCGGCAGGTAATATTACGGTGAAACTGTATAAAGAAACGCCTTTGCATCGTGATAATTTTTTGAAACTGGCGTCCACCGGCTATTTCGATGGGGTGATTTTCCATCGCGTCATTGAAAAATTTATGATTCAAACCGGCGACCCCGATTCCAAAAACCCGCAAGCGGGAAAGATGTATGGTATGGGCGGTCCCGGTTATACCATTCCGGCGGAAATCGTTCCCGGCTTTTACCACAAGCGGGGCGCATTGGCGGCAGCGCGTAATGATAATCCTGAAAAGGCTTCTTCCGGTTCGCAATTTTACATTGTGCAAGGGGAAATTTGTCCGCTTGAATTATTGGAGCAGCTGACCGCAGAGCAGGGTATTGCATTTACGCCGGAACAGAAGGAAACCTATGCAAAAACAGGCGGTGCGCCTTGGCTGGACAGCGGCTATACCGTATTCGGCGAAGTAACCGATGGATTGGATACAGTCGATAAAATTGCCGCCGTCCAAAAAGACCCGCACGACCGGCCGCTGCAGGATATTCTTATTATAAAAATCACGCCGAAGTAGTATTCCAAGTCCCGGAGACGCCTGCAATATCTGCGAAAATAAAAAATCGCAAAAAGTATTTGTAGATAAAAAATATTGTTTTATATTTGCGCCGTTAATAACGTTCTTTGACTTTTTGAATTTGATATATTAAAAATATATCGCTTTAACTTTTATT